>JAYSWK010000593.1:0-2844 GCA_043718085.1 Rhodobacterales bacterium | reverse complement strand
CGGCCTTGGGCAGGAAGGTCATGTGTTCGGTCATGCAATAGGCGCAGCGAAAATCGCAGCGGTCGGTGACCGAGACGCGCAGATAGCTGATGGCGCGGGCGAAGGGGTCGATGAGAGGTGCGGACATGGGGTCAAGTTAGGCGCGATGGGGCCAGGGGGCAAGGGGATCGCGGGATGGTGAAGGCCGGGGGATGTCACATCCCCCGGACCCGCTGCGGAATATTTATGGACAGGCGATAGGGTCAGAGGTATTTGGCGGCTTCCTTGCGCGCCCAGGATTTGAGGTTCTGACCGGGGCCTTGCAGAAAGTCGTGGCTGCGCTGGGGGTCGTGTTTGCTGAGATCGCGCAGCCACCAGGCGACGGCTTTCTGGATGAACCAGTCCTTGTCGGTGACGTAGCCCGCGGCCCAGCCCAGAACGCGGTCGCGGATGGCCAGGTCTTCGGGTTTGGGGAAGTTCTGTTTGGTCCAGGGCAGGGTGATGACCAATGCGGCGCGGCGGGTCCACATGTTGGGCGAGGTGGTCCAGGCCTCGACCTCGTCCAGGCGGGCGGGCAAGGCGATGAGGCGCCGCTCGCCCGCATCGCAGGCATGGTCGGCCAAGGCCCAGGCGTCGAAATCCGGGACCCAAGAGGCGATCAGGCGCCAGACCGGCTCGTCATCCGGGATGCGGGCCTGGGTCAGAACCTTGGCGGCGGCCACGCGGGCATCGTGGATATTGCTTTGCCACAGATGATCGGCCACGGCGACGCGGCCAGCGGTATCCAGAACGGCGCGCCAGGACGTGGCAAGGGCGGTCAGGTCGGGGACACTGACGCCCAGATAGGGGCGGGGAACCTTGTGATAGGCGGCAACCTCGGCGGCGCGGGTAGGGTCGGCCAGGGCGTGAAGTTGGGCGAGGGCGGTTTCGGGGGTCAAAGATTGGCCTCGATGCCGGTGTCAAAGCCGTCAATGGTCTTGCGGTTGGTGGTATCCCAATAGGCAAGAATGCCGTCGGGTCCCTTGGCTGCGGTCCATGCGTCGGCGTCGGGGCGTTCGCCCTTGTACTGCATAAGCGGCACGCTGAAACCGCACGAGGTTTGCACAAGGTCGATAGTCAATTCGAAGATCTGGCGCGCCGAGATGTCGGGCGGGAAACTGGCGTTCAGGGTCGCCCAATCGGGGTCACCCAGATGGGTGGCGCGGGCGGTGCCGTAGCAGCGCAGGATCAGGGGCGGGCCGTCAACCGCGCACCACATCAGCGTCATGCGGGGGGTCTGGCGCAGATGGCCCGCGGTTTCGTTGCCGGACCCGGTGGCGTTGCGCCACAGGATGTGGGTGGCATCGACGACGCGCAGACTGTCGGTGCCCTTGGGTGACAGATTGACGCGGCCCGTGGGGGCTGCGGTTGCCATTAAGAACATGTGCTGCGCCGCGATGAACTGGCGGTGCGGCAGGGCAAGGCGGTTGAACTGTTTGGCCATCATTCCACCGTGACGGATTTGGCGAGGTTGCGCGGCTGGTCCACATCCGTCCCTTTGGCAATGGCGGTATGATAGGCCAGAAGCTGGGCGGGCACGGCATAAAGGATGGGCGAGAAAAGGCCGCATTCGGGCATGGTCAGCGTGTGCCAGCAACCCGTGCCAGCCTCGCGGATGCCCTGGGCGTCAGAGATCAATAGGATCCTGCCGTGGCGGGCCATGACCTCTTGCATATTGGAGACGGTCTTTTCAAAAAGGTGATCGCGCGGGGCCAGAACGATGACCGGCACGCGGGCGTCGATCAAGGCGATGGGGCCGTGCTTCAGCTCACCCGACGCATAACCTTCGGCGTGGATGTAGCTGATTTCCTTGAGTTTCAGCGCGCCTTCCAGCGCCAGCGGGAACATGGCGCCACGCCCAAGGAACAGCACATCCTGCGCCTCGGCCAATTCGTCGGCGATGGCGGCGATATCGCCTGACAGGCCCATGGCATGGTTCATCAGGCCGGGCAGGGCGGCCAGATCGGCGAGGTGCTTTTTCAACTCGGCCGGGGTCAGGCGGCCCCGGTCAACCGCGGCTTTCAGGGCCAGAAGGGCAAGGGTGGTCAACTGGCAGGTAAAGGCCTTGGTCGAGGCCACGCCAACCTCGACCCCGGCCATGATCGGCAGGGCCAGGTCGGCCTCGCGCGCGATGGAGGAGGTCGGCACGTTGACCACGGCCACGACTTTGGCGACCTTGCCGGTGGCATAGCGCAAAGCGGCGAGGGTATCGGCGGTCTCGCCCGATTGCGAGATGAACATGGCCCAGGAGGCGGGCGAGAGCGGCGGTTCGCGGTAGCGGAACTCGGAGGCGATGTCGATGTCGACCGGCAAGCCCGCGATCTGTTCAAACCAGTATTTCGCGACATGGGCGGCGTAGGAGGCAGTGCCGCAAGCCACCATGGTCACCCGGTCCACCCCGGTGAAATCAATCTCAGGCATCCGCAGGTCGGGGCCTGCCCCGACATAATGGCGCAAGGCATCGGCAATCACGACGGGCTGTTCGGCAATTTCCTTGGCCATGAAATGTTTGTAGCCGGCCTTTTCGATGCGGGTCGCGTCGATCTGGATGCGAGTCTCGGCCCGGTTGGCCAGCCGGTCTGCGGCGTCATGGATCGTGACGCCCTTGCGGGTGACAATGGCCCAGTCGCCTTCCTCCAGATAGGTGATGCGGTCGGTCATCGGCGCCAAGGCAATGGCGTCCGAGCCCACGAACATCTCGCCCGTTCCGTGGCCTATGGCGAGGGGCGAGCCCTTGCGGGCCGCGATCATCAGGTCATCCTCGCCGTCGAACAGAAAGCACAACGCAAAGGCCCCATGCAGGCGTTTCAGGGTTTCGCGCACGGC
>JAYSWK010000592.1:0-18797 GCA_043718085.1 Rhodobacterales bacterium | reverse complement strand
CGGGCGGGGTAAAGCCGTAAAGCTCGCGGTAGGCATCCAGCGCCGCGACGGCCTTGTCCGAATTGATGATGCCGTCGACCTGATAGGTCGCAGGATCGCCCAATTCGCCGCCAAACGAGAACAGCGCGTTTTCAAAGCCCATCGCCATGGCGTCGTAGGAATTGTCGGTATAGATCGCCACACCCGCGCGGCCCTGATCGGGACGGTGGAAGAATTCCGCGATGTCGCGCAACTGCTTCCAGTCGGCAGGCGGGGCCAGATCATAGCCGTACTTGGCCTTGAACGCCGCCATCTCGGCGGGGTCCTCGAACCAGTCCTTGCGATAGGACCAGCCCACGGCATCGCCTTCGGCCGGGATCGACCAGTACTTGCCGCTCTTGCCGGGGTATTCCGAATAGAATTGCACGGTCGCCGGAGCCATCGATTCCAGCACCTTGTTGTCCAGCACGAACTGGGTCAGATCGACATAATGGCCCGCCTCGGACGCAGCCCCCAGCCACTGGCTGTCGCCGACGATCATGTCATAGGCCGAGCCCTGGGCGTTGAATTCGGTGAAGGCCTTGGTCTGGAAATCCGACCAGGGTGTCGTCTCGACGGTCACCTTGACGCCCGTTTCAGCCTCATACTGGTTCACCAGTTCCTGCAGATAATTCGCCGGGTCCCATTCCGCCCAGAAGATCGTAAGCTCCTGAGCGAGCGCCGACGTGCCGGACCACAGAAATAGGCCAAGACCGGCAACAAAGCCTTTGGTCAACTTGCGCATGTTTTCCTCCCTATGCACCGTTTGCCTTTGATTTTCAGGGCTTCGTGAGCCCGGCTCCCCCATTTCCTGAGGTGTTTTCAACGCGGCCAGTGACAGGCAAACGCATTCCTGGTCGTGTCGAACAATGACTTTCGCACAGTATCGGCAACCCTGCTTCCCTTGAAGGGCACCGGATTCACAGGACCTGGACCGTTCCTTTCTGTCGGCAAACCCAAGTGCGGTTCATGTCGCACCTGAACCGGTCAGGGCCGTCGGTTTCGGGGTTGCGGTCTGATCGGCCTCGGCCAGCGCGGCCCGAACCAGGGAACGCGCCGACCAGGTCGCGACATCCTGCATCTCGCTGACTTCGACCTTCCAGATGTCGCGCAGAACCAGGATCACCTCCAGACCGAAGGTCAGGGACAAGGCCATGGCCAGCCTGGAAAACTGCGCCGGGGCAAGTTTGCCTTTCAGCGGCGACAGCGCCCTTTCCAAGAGGTCGATCCGATGGCCGCGACGGAATTGCGGCCCTGACAGGACAATGTTTGACCGCGCCTGGGCCCAGTGTTCCAGCGACAGGCCAAGGGCGGCCTTGAAGGTGGCCTCGAATTCGATGATCCGCATGCTGGACGATGCCAGCAAATCAACAACCCGCGCCTCGGCGTCGTCCGAGGTGCTGTCCCATTCCAGGATGGGCCCCAGTGCATGATCAACGACCGCTTCGATCAGCGCGGACTGGGTTGGGAAATAACGGTAAGCCGTCGCGCGCGACACGGCCGCCGCCTCGGCTGCATCGCTGACCGACGGGGTTTTTCCGCGCTGCATCAGGTCAACCGCCGTGCGCACCATCAGGTCGCGGGTCCGCGCGCTGGCCCCGGTCAGGGCTGCGGCTTTTACCTCGGCATTCTGAAATGATACTCCCATGTCAGAATAATACGCACATCTCAAAAACCTTTTCAACGGGCTTGTTCGGGCCCATAATGAGCCAATCGCCGTGGGCGGCCCCAGCAGAAACCGCGCCCGATCACCACCGGAAAGTCGTGTAAAATGAAGCGGATCTACGTGGTTGGAACGGCCGACACCAAGGGCGCCGAGTTGCAATTTCTGGCCCGGGCGATTCGCGACCGGGGCGGCAATTCCCTGGTTGTGGACGTGGGCATCCGGACGCCCGGCATTGCCCCTGACATTTCAGCCGCCGAGGTTGCGGGCCACGGGGCACCGGGGCTCTTGTCCCTGACCGACAGGGGCGAGGCCGTCAGTGCCATGGCAGAAGCCTTTGCCCGGTTTCTTGCCACCCGCAACGACATCGCCGGGGTGATCGGCATCGGGGGCAGCGGCGGCACGGCCATCGTCACAGCCGGGATGCGGGCGCTGCCGATCGGCCTGCCCAAACTGATGGTCTCGACCCTGGCCTCGGGGGACACGGCGCCCTATGTGGGCGTCAGCGACATCCTGATGATGCCCTCGATCACGGACCTCGCTGGATTGAACCGTATCAGCCGGGTTGTTCTGGAACGCGCGGCGGCGGCCATCACGGCCATGGCTGCAACCCCCGTGGCGCCGCCCTCGGATCGGCCCGCTGTCGGGTTGACGATGTTCGGCGTGACCACGCAAGCCGTCACGCAGATCCTGGACCGCCTTGGAACCGACTTGGAAGGCGTGGTGTTCCACGCCACCGGCACCGGTGGGCGCAGCATGGAGGCGTTGGTGGACAGCGGCCTTCTGACCGGCGTTCTGGACATCACCACCACCGAAGTGGCCGATCTTCTGTGCGGCGGCGCGTTGCCGGCCGGGCAGGACAGGCTGGACTGTATCGCGCGCACCGGCGCGCCCTATTTGGGCTCGGTCGGGGCCTGCGACATGGTCAACTTCTGGGCGCCCGAAACCGTGCCTGCCCGCTATCAGGGACGCCTGTTCCATCGCCACAACGCCAATGTCACCTTGATGCGCACCACCCCCGACGAGTGTGCCGCCATAGGTGCCTGGATCGCGCAGAAACTGAACCGGTGCCACGGTCCGGTGCATGTGCTGATCCCGGAGGCGGGGGTGTCGGCGCTTGACATCGCGGGGGGGGCCTTCTTTGACCGGGCCGCCGATGCGGCGCTTTTTGACGCGCTGGACGCAGGTCTGCAGCGAACCGGACGTCGCCAGTTGACACGGCTGCCCCTTCACATAAACGACCCCGCTTTCGCCGACGCCGCCGTTTCGGCCTACCGCGCGATGTCCTTCTAAGGTGACCCCATGCCCGCCATTCCCCGTTCCATCCTGCTTGAAAAGTTCCACGCAATGCGCCGCGAAGGTCGCCCGATCATTGGCGGAGGAGCCGGAACCGGGATCTCGGCCAAGTCCGAGGAGGCGGGCGGCATCGATCTGATCGTGATTTACAATTCCGGGCGCTACCGCATGGCCGGGCGCGGCTCGGCCGCCGGTCTGCTGGCTTTCGGCAATGCCAATGAGATCGTGTTGGAGATGGCGCGCGAAGTCTTGCCCGTCGTCCGCCACACCCCGGTTCTGGCCGGGGTGAACGGCACCGACCCGTTCCTGATGTTGCCGCAATTCCTGGGTCAATTGAAGGGCCTGGGATTTTCCGGTGTGCAAAACTTTCCCACCATCGGTCTGTTCGACGGCACGATGCGGCAAAGCTTCGAGGAGACCGGACTTGGCTTTGGGCTGGAAGTGGACATGATCGCCGCGGCCCATGCGATTGATCTTCTGACCACGCCCTATGTCTTCAACCCCGATGAAGCCGCCGCCATGACCCGCGCCGGGGCCGATCTGGTTGTCGCGCATATGGGCGTCACCACCGGAGGCGAGGTCGGCGCGCGGGCGGCCAAGACGCTGGATCAATGCGTGATCGAAATCGAGGCGATTGCCGAGGCCGCGCTGACCCTGCGGCCCGACGTTCTGGTGTTGTGCCACGGCGGCCCGATCTCGATGCCCGACGACGCCCGCTATGTCCTGGATCGCGCGCCGAATTGTCACGGCTTTTACGGCGCCAGTTCGATCGAGCGCCTGCCAGTGGAAATGGCCATCAAGGCGCAGGTGCAGGCCTTCAAATCGCTGACGACTGGAAAGAAGAGGACAGGATGACCGCGAGACCGGAAAACAACTTTGTCTACCCAAAGGATGTCAATGCCTTCGGTTTCAACTGGGGCAAACTGTCCCTGACAGTGGCGCCCGAGACCAATGGGGCCACGAAGTTTTCCGGCGGTGTGGTCGATCTGCCCCCCGGACTGGGCCACAGCCGCCACAACCACCCCGGGGCGGAGGAGATCATTTTCGTCATCTCGGGCCATGGCCAGCAGATGGTCGAGGATCCGCAGGGCAACCCGGTGACGCAGGATGTCGGTCCTGGCTGCACGGTCTTTGTGCCGGAAAGCCGCTTCCATTCCACCCTGAACACAGGCAGCGCGCCCATGCAGTTGTTCGTCGTCTACTCGCCCGCCGGCCCCGAGCTTGTGCTGCGGGACTTGCCGGACTTCCGGATCATCCCCAAGGGCTAGAAGGAGGCTTCCCATGAAACGCATCGGCCGGGTGATCGGATTGAATGCTGCGGACATTCCCGAATACAAGCGCCTTCACGCGGCGGTCTGGCCGGAGATACTCGCCCTGCTGCGACGGGCCGGGATGCGCAACTATTCCATCTTCCTAAAAGAACCGGAAAATCTGCTGTTCGCCTATCTGGAGTATGACGGCACCGACCTTGAGAAGGAGAACCTTCTGATTGCAGCCAGCGCGGACATGAAACGCTGGTGGGACCTGACCGACCCGATGCAGCGCCCGTTTGAAACCCGCAAACCGGGCGAATGGTGGGCGGATATGGACGAGGTGTTCCACACCGACTGACCCCCTGGCCAACCAGGGTTGCATCCTGCCGTGCTGCGGGCCCGAAAACGGCCCGGGTGGGCGCACGCGACTGGCGCCGGTCAAGCATCCGAAACTACAGTTTCCTGGTCCCTTTAAAGCCCCAACTCGGCCTGATCCGCGACGTCACGGAGCGGCAAGGCTGGCAGGCGCGCCCCGGCAAAGCGACATGGCCGCCGCTTCAGCCATTGCAAGTGCCGCGACACCGTCCGCCAAGGTTACCGGACGGGCCGCGATCGTGGCAGGTGCCCCGCCCATCAGGAAATTCGCCATGTCAACGTCGTGGAGCAAACCGCCCGAGACCTTGATATGGGCCGCCGGCGGCGGGGGGTGGGTCGAAAGAGGTGGCCGCGCCGTTTCGCGGCACCCCGTTCACTGGCCTTGGCAGCACCGCCCGCGGTCATAAGGATCGCCGTGATGCCAGCGGCAATGGCGACCTTGATCGCCGGAACCTCGGCCTCGGGCAGCCAATTGGGGATCACCACGCCGTCAAACTGCATCATGATCGCGGTGCGGATCAGTTGCACCAGGTCGGGGGCAAAGTTGTCGTGGTTGATCAGACGCGGGTAATTCACGCTGCCGCCATTGGCCAAGATGCCGGGCGACAAGTCTCATAAGGCTTATGGATTGCCTCCTCCCTTGGTCCGTCTTTCCTGACGGGTTCGGCTGCTGTGCATGTCGCCCGCGCCTCCTCGCGGGGACTGTCATTGTTTGGGTCAGCCGCGGACCGCCTTGGCGTTCATCCGCGCCTTCTTTGCCTCGAACCGGGTTTGCATCCGCGCCTCGGCCTCTTTTGAACCGTCATGGAAATATGTGTGCGCCGCGACGGCCTGTGACACGGCAAACCAGCCCGCTGCCCCTCGGCCGGAACGTTATCCGAGTTTGTGTCTTGGCGTGCCAGGCCCCGGACTGTGCCGACGCGCCGCATCCTGGAGCAAGGACTATGCAGACGTTCCAAAAGCGATCAAGAATGGAATTTTTGTTTGCTCTATTTCATGTCATTCGTATCATGAACGGCGACATTTTGATACAAATTGATTTGAAAGACCGTCCATGTCCCGCCCAACCATCCGCGATCTGGCGGCAGCTGCCGGGGTTTCGGTGGCGACCGTTAACCGTGTCCTTGCCGGATCGGTCAGCGTCAGCCCATCGACCCGGCAACTGGTCCAGGAAACGGCAAGGCAAATCGGCTTTTACGGGCTGGGGACCATTCAGTCCCGCGTCGCGGCCAGTCGGCCACGTCTGCGTCTTGGGGCATTGCTGCTGCAACCGCATCGCCCGTTTTACCAGAACAGCGCCGCCGCCCTGCGCCGCGCCGCCAGCGAAACGACCGCCGCCGAGATCGACCTGCGAGTCGAATTTCTGTTGGCAGCGGACTGTCAGGTGATCTGCCTTGTTTCGGCCGTTCATCCCACTGTGACCGAAGCGGTCGAGCGGATCCAGTCGCAGGGCGTGCATGTGTTTGCGCTGGTCGCCCAGTTGTCGGCAACAGGCCAGGTGCCCTATATCGGTCTGGACAACTGGAAGGTCGGCCGCACCGCTGCCTGGACCTTTGACCATGTCTGCAAGTTGCGCGGCAAGCTGGGCATCCTGATGGGCAACCCGCGCTATCGCAACCAGGCGATGAACAAGGCCGGTTTTCGGTCCTATTTCCGCGAACATGTCTGTGAGTTCACCCTGCTGGAGCCCACTTCGACCTTTGAGGCCAGCGCCGTCGCGCAAGAGATCACCGAACGGCTGCTGGCCGACCACCCCGATCTGGCGGGGCTTTACGTCTCGGGCGGGGGGATCAGCGGCGCTTTGGCGGCGCTGCGGCGGGCGGGCAAGGCCGGGCAGATCGTCACAGTCGGCCATGACCTGACCGAAATTACCCGCGCGGCCCTGCTGGACGGGACCGTGACCCTGATCATTTCACACCCGCTTGAACGGCTGGCCAAAGAGGCCATCGAAAGCATGGTCGGGGCCTGCGTCAGCCAAACCCTTGCCAGCAATCCGACCCGAATTGTGCCCTTCGATCTGTTCACCAGGGAAAACCCGTGACGGCCCAAACTGTGTTCGCCTGTGAAGGCTTCCTCGCTTGTCATCCCCCGAGTACGCGAGCCGAATCGTGCCGGCACCGGGGCCACTCTGCGGGCGATCGTGCGGGGTTGATTTGCGCAGGAACGACCCACGCGGCCTGACCTTCGCCGCAGGCCATCCTGCTTGATCCGGAGTGGCGCAAGTTGAACGGTCGTTCCCGGATGAATTCGCGCCTTCCGGCAGAAATGGGCTTGCCATACCCTGCCTGACAGGTGCTAAATTTGCGGCGGGTGGATGGCAGAACCAGCCGAACCGCGCGTTCGCGTTATTTCTGTTGACGCTTGGGTTTGGTTAACGAATAATCATACACTATTGCGGTGTTTTTCATCCTTACGGCCGTCTGGTCCTTCCCTAATTTGGTGAATATTGTGCATTTGCTGAGGCGCATCGCGATCTTGTTCGTCATGATTGGCGCCATTCCCGTGGCGACACTTGTGCGTGCCGATACGGCTCGGACGCCCGCGGTCGGACCCGCCTGTGATCCTGCAGATCAGTTGACCTGCGCCTGTGATGCCGCTCAAGTCACCGCCAACAATGATTTCGCCACGCTTTGCTTTCTTGGGTCTGTTCAGATGGGCAGTTCCACCCTTCTGGACCAACTCGCCGTGACCGCCTTTTCCGCGCTGAACGTGCCGATGGCGACCGCTGCCCCCATCACACGCGGCCTGCCTGATTTCAACGCGCCCCGCGAAGGCGCATCCGTGGCACCGGGCGACTTTCGGGATTATGTGCCAGTCTGGGAATCGTGGCGCGCCACATCGGACATCTTCCGGTCGGACGCGCAGCCGCCTGTCGCCTGGGGCGACGTCGATGTGACCCTTCCCGCAGCCTGCAAAGGCCTGACCGTGACGGATGCGGTGAAGGCGGAATACGCCTGGGCCGGGGTGCCTGAAAGCCCGCTGCCGCCGCGTGTGCTGGAAGGATATCGCAATCCGCAAGGCGATGTGCTGATCGACGCCGCCGGCCAGCCGGTGCGCTTCGAAGTTCTGTACAATCACCAAGCCTATGATTATGTGGCCCAAAACAACCTTTGGTCGCAAGATGGGCTGGCCTCCTTCATCGCGCAGCAGGATGACGGCAAACTTTCGTTTCCGTCCGGCTCGTTTGGCGACATCCAGAATGAAACGCGCGGCGCCATCATCGCCAAGGCGGCATGGAAAACTTTGGACCAAATCATGGACAAGGACGGGAACCGGTTCCACAAGGCCTGGGCCTTTGTCACGCCCATCCTGCGCGACGGGATCCCGGTCGAGGGCTGCGAGATCGTGCCCGTGGGGTTGGTCGGCCTGCATCTGATGCTCAAGGTCGGGGGGCTGGACGACTGGCTTTGGTCAACTTTTGAACATCAGGCCATGGCCCCGGAATGGGACACGATCAACACGGGCCCAAAGGGTGTTGGCAACCCGGACTGGCTTTTTTCCTCGGGGTCCCATGATTGCGAAGGCACGGCATCCGTCTGCCCAAAGATGGTGGCCAGAAATACTGCCCCGGTCTTGAGCACGTTGCACGGAACCCCCCATCCGGCGTTCGATCCATTGCCAAGCCGCCTGATCCGCCTGCAGCCACCGGTCTATTACCGACCGGGTCAGGACAGGGATTGCTCGCCATTTCTGAGGGCTGCGACAGGACAGTTCACGACATCCGTGTCGGACTGCATCCAGGCAGAACTTGAAAACACCTATACCAACAGCTTTGCGTCGCTTTATGTCTTCAAGGGCGCACAGTGGCGCAACGCCCAGAATTCCGGCAAAGACGCATCCGGCAAAGCCGTCCCGTTTCTGACGCCAGAGAACCTGGCCAATACGGCCCTGGAGAGTTTCAACCAGGCCGATTCCAACTGCTATTCTTGCCATCTCGGTGCCGGTTCGCCAGCCCCGGGTTTTGAGGGTTTTGACCCTAATCCGGATAGTGCGGTTTTCGATTTCATTTTCGGTTTCAAAAATATCCAAGGCATGCCAGCCTCTGGCAGCCTTCCTTGATCGTTCAACATCGACTGAAACACCAAAAGGGAGACCTGATATGCCTGCGAACAATGCACCAACTGCGCAAAATGGCTCGTTGGAAGCACTTTGCGTGAATACGATTGTCATGCTGCACACGGACACCACCGTGACCAATGGATTGACGCTTGAGGAACAGTTCAGGCAGCATGCCCGGCGCGTCAGTGCCGGTGGCCCGACGGCCCAGGCCGATTTCAAGAACTTTTTGATGAGCCCGCCGGTCAACCTGCCCAGTAACGTGGCCGACAATATCTCGGGGCTGCAGGGCAAGGCGCTTTTCGACTATGTGGGCCAGTACGTCTGCCAGTATTTCTGGTAACCCTGTGATCCTCTCGGCCTTCACCCTGGCGCGGACTGACGCTGCCTTGGCGGCGGCCGAGTTTCCCACATGCCTTGTGTCGCCATCCGCCGTCATGCGGGTGGCGCGCATCTGCGAATTGTGGCCGGACGGCGCGGCCTGCCATGTGCTGGAGCTGCGTCTGGATGGAAGCGGGCAGCCGGTTGACGCCGCACAGGCCTATTCGGCCAACGCCTTGCCCGGTCTGGCGGCACGTGCGCAAGGCCAGCCGATGATGGCACCGGTTCAGGGCTTTCTGAATTGGGCCGCCGTGGCGCGACCCCGTGCCATCAACCTGGAATGGGACCTGGACCCGGATGGTGCCAACGCGCCGCTGTGCCCGGGCGCGTTCTTTTCCTTGCCCGATCCCGCGCCGGCCGACCCGACGGACCATGTCACGGGCGGTCTGACCGCCTTGCACCGGGCCGGGTTCATAGCCCCGGTCCTGGCGGCCCTTGCCTGCTGCGCGCCCGACGCCCGCCTGCGGCAGTTGGGTGTTCTGATCTCGCGTCCCGATGCCGGGGTCCGGCTGGTTCTGGATTGCGGCAGCGCCGATGCGGCCAGGTCCGCCCTGCGCCGCCTGTCCCCCGCCAGCCTGCCAAAGCTGGAGACTTTGCTGGCCCTGCCCGGGTTTGAAACGGCGCCACGGCTGGATCTGGACGTGCTGGCCACCGGGATCGGGCCCCGCATCGGTGTCGAATGCGGCGGGGTCGGGATGACCCTTGAAAAGATCCGCGGCTGGACCGACGGGCTGGTGCAACTGGGTCTGATGGATCCCGCTGCGGCCCGTGCCCTTGACATGCGCGCAAGCTGGCAAAGCCTTGATGCCTGGTTGATGAGCGGTCTGAGCCATCTGAAAGCCACGACCAGCGGCATCGACCGCCCACAGATCAAGGCCTATCAGGCGATCCTGATGCGACCCGATGCCAGTGCGACCCCGCGCGCCAACCTGCAAGAGGCCGTTCGCCATGACGCCTGATACGACCCCCGCTGCGGTCATCGACCCCAAGTCCGCCAGGCTTCGGCTGGAAAAGATCGATGGCTTGCTCTGCCTGACCGCGCAGGACTGGCGGGAAAGCAGCGATGCCGATTTCAGCGCCGCCGTGGCGCGGGTGAACGATCTGCGCGACCGCGCGTTGCCTTGGCTGGTGCCGCCGATGCGGCTGGAACGCCGGGGCAAGTCGGAATGTCTGGTCATGGCGCAACCGCAGGGTCAGCCGCTGTTGCAGACCGCCATGTCCAATCCCCTGTCCCTGGCCATCGACCTTGCCAGCGCATTGGAGGCGCTGCACGACGCGGGTCTGGTGCACGGCTATTTGTCGCCGGATGCAGTTTTTCTTGACCAGGGCAGGCTGCAATTGGCCCTGGTGCCGAACAGTCTGCATGTCCGCCTTGACGCGGCGGTGAAAGACCGGGCCAGCCTGGACGAACTGCCCTACCTCGCCCCCGAACAAACCGGCCGCATTCCGGCACCGACCGACAGGCGCGCGGATCTTTACAGCCTGGGCGCGCTTTTGTTCCGACTGACCGAGGGGCGGCCGCCCTTCGCATCAGGCGACCGGATGGAATTGCTGCACCAGATCATCGCCGTGCCCGCGCCCGACGCCGCCAGCGCGCCGCCGACGCTGCGTCAGATCATCGCCCGCCTGCTGACCAAATCGCCCGAAGGTCGCTATCAATCGGCCTGGGGGCTGGGGGCCGACCTGCGCCGCTGCCTGGCCACGCCGGACGCGCCATTTGACATCGGTCAGGCCGACCGCCGGGCCAGCTTTTTGATGCCAAAGAAGTTGTTCGGTCGCGAGGCTGATCTGCTGCGCCTGACGACATTTTGCACAGGCCGGCCGAACGAGGCGGTTCTGACCCTGATCGGCGGCTTCAGCGGCGTGGGCAAATCCTCGCTGGTTCAGGCCTTTCTTGCAGCGGCCACCCAGGACGGCACGCTGGTCATGGCCGGGAAATACGACCAGCTGCAAACCCTGCCCTACAAGGCGATCCTGGAGGCGCTGCGCAGTTTTGTTCAGCGGATGCTGATCCGCAGCCCCGACAGGCGCGCCGCCTGGGTCGAACAGGTCAAAAGTCAGGTCGGCCCCGGTCTGGACGCGCTGGCGGAATTCGTGCCCGAGCTGGAGCTTCTGCTTGGCGAACGCCCCGCCCCGACCCGGCTGGACCCCGGCGAGCGCGAGGAAAGGTTCCAGCTGGCCATCCGCAGCCTGTTCGAGACGCTGGCCACCCCGGACACGCCCGCCATCCTGTTTCTGGACGATGTACAATGGGCCGACAGTGCCAGCTTCAAGGTGATCGAGAATATCCTGGCCGCCTCGGATGCCGGAAACCTTATCATTCTGGCGGCGTTTCGCGCCAATGAGGTTGACGAGCGGCACCCGCTGCGTCAATTGACCGCCCGGCTGGGCGACGCCGGGCACATGCCGCGCGAAATGACCGTGACGGAACTGGATCAGGATGCGATTTGCGACCTGGTCGGGGAAACCCTGTCCTTGCCGCCCAACCGCGTGACCGGCCTGGCACGGCAAATGCTGGCCAAGACCTTTGGCAACCCGTTTCATCTGCGCCAGCTTTTGACCTCGCTGCACGAAACCGGCGCCATCGCCTTTGATCGCCAGGCCGGGCAATGGCATTGGCATGACGAGGTGATCCAGGCCCGCGTGCTGAATGCCGATATCGCACAACTGTTGGCCGGCAGGTTGGGCCGGCTGTCCGAAGATGCGCGCGAAACGCTGGCCGCGGCGGCCTGCCTGGGTGCGACCTTCAGCGCGTCCGCGATCGCATCCATCGACCCCCGCCCGCCCGAAGCACGCGCGCGCGGGCTGGAACAGGCCGAGGCCGAGGGCCTGATCCTGCGCGACAGGCTGGCCGACCAGTCGGATGTCTGGACCTTCAGCCATGACCGGGTCCAGGAGGCGTCCTATGCCAGACTGACCACTGCGCAGGCGCGGGCCCGTCATGCCGATATCGCAAAAGGCTTGATTGCCGACATAACCGACCCCAACCGCGATGCGCGGCTTTTTGCGGCAATGGACCAATGCGCCAAGGCCGGGGATTTTGTCAGCGATGCTGCAACCGGTCGCCGCTTGACCGCATTGGCCCTTGCCGCGGCCATCAAGGCGAAATCCGTGGGTGCCCATGATCTGGCCGTCACCTATCTTTCCCAGGCCGCCGCCGTTCCGGCGGATCTGTCGGGCCTGAATTGGTCGGCCAATCCGGATCAGACCAGCGCGTTTCATGTCGAAATGATGGAAGCGCAGTTTCTTGCGCATGGCTGGGACCACGCTGAGCCGCATTTCAATACCTTGATTGCCCAGGTCAAGGACCGCTCGCAAAAGGCGCTGATTCATCAGCTGGCGACGCAATTGCTGACGCTGCGCGTCGACTTTGACCGTGCCAACCGCTTTGGTGTCGAAGGCGCGCGGCTTCTGGGCAGCAAGCTGTCCGCGCCGCTTGGCCCCAAGATCGGCCTGGCATTGGCCAACGCTTTCCGCCTGCAACGCCATCCCGAACGCTTTGACTTTGCCTCGTTGCCGCAGATGCAAGACCCCGAACGGCTGGCCATGATGAACGTGTTGATCACGGTGGCCACGCCCGCGCTGATGTCCAACCCGGACCTTTTCGTGCTGGTTTCGCTGAAGATGTACAACATCACCCTGCGCTACGGCATGACCGACCCCGGGGCCGGCTCGATCTCCAGCTTTGCGGTGGTGCTTTACATGGCCTTTGACGCCGTGGACCGCGCCTACGAGATCGAACGCCGGCTAGAGGAGTATCTGGAAACCCAGCCGGTTTCCGACCGCGTGCGGGGACGCATCATCTTTGGCCGGGCCATCATGCTGGACTGGTACAAGGAACCCTATGCCCAGATCCTGCCCAAGATGGATGCGGTGGCCCGCTACAGCCGGCGCGGCGCGGATTTCGAGTTTCTGGGCTATTCCAGCCACGGCCGGGTGCGCATCCTGTTGGCCATGGGCCATCCGCTGCACCAGCTTTCCGCCGAGATCAACACCGCGCAACGCCTGGGGCGTCAATTGCGCCACGATACCCTTCTGGGCGGTTGCGCTGCCTGGCGGCGCATGATCGACAGCGCCACCCGCACCACCGCGGGCCCGCTTTGGGGCCCCGAGGATGAGGCGGTTCTGGCCATGCAGCAAAGCGACATGTCCAAGGCCAATGTCTATGCCTCGATCTTTCTTCTGGCGGTGATGGAGGAAGACTACGCCCTGGCCGAAACCCTGCGCGCCCGGCTGAACGACTATCCGACCTTCACCAAACTTGCCCCCGGCATTGGCGAGGTCCTGTTGCAGACGGTGATCCTGTGTCGCGCCCAGGCGGGCGAAGGCGATACAGCGACCCGGCGCAAGGCCGCGGCCAGGGGCCGCAAGGCCGCGACGAAACTGGCAAAGTTGGCCCGCGCCTATCCGGTCAACCTGCGCATCTTCGGGCTGATCCTGCAGGCCATGCAGACGGAATGGCAAGACGGTGCGGCCGAGGCGATCACCGCTTATGACGCGGCCATTCGCGCCTGCCGCGAGGACAAGATCCTGCAGTTCGCGGCACTGGCCGCCGACCTGGCCGCACGCGGCGCCGACAAGGCCGGGCTTCTGGCCGAACGCGACCGGCGCCTGCGCGAAGCACGGGGGCTTTACGATGCCTGGGGGGCGAGCTACCGCTCGGCGCAGCTCGTCAACCGCTATCCGCAGGTTTTTGAAGCCATGCCCGGCGCCGAGCCCTCGGTGGATCTGGGTGCCATCACTCGAGCCGCCCACGCCATTTTCGAGAGTCTCGATTTCAGCACCCTGGTGCGGCAGCTTCTGACCATTGCGGTGACCAATGCCGGTGCCGACCGTGGCGCGCTTTACACGATGCGTGACGGCCAACCGGCGCTGATCGCCGAAAGCCGCGTGGAAAAGGGCCAGATCATCGTCACCGAAACCGCCTCGCCGCAACCTCTGACCGCGCTGGACCCGGCCCGGCATCCGGTGACCATCGTGGCGGCTGTGACGGCCCGTGAAAGCCCGGTCCTTCTGGATGATGCCAGCTCTGCACCGGGCGAGTTTGAGGGCAGCCTGTACCTGCAAACCCGCAGTCCCCGTTCGGTCATGTGCATGCCGGTTGTCCGCTCGGGCAAGCTTGAGGCGCTGCTTTATGTCGAGAACTCGCTTTCGGCCCGGGTTTTCACCCCGGCCCGCCGCGATGTGCTGGAAACGGTGGTCGGCCTTGCCGCGATCTCGCTGGTCAATGCCCAGCTTTTTGCCCAGCAGGAAGAGGCTTTGCGCCTGGAACGCCGCGCGACCGAAGAGCTTAATCGCCTGTCGCGGATGAAGGATGAATTCCTGGCCAACACCAGCCATGAATTGCGCACCCCGCTGAATGGCATCATTGGTCTGGCGGGCTCGTTGGCTGATGGTGCGAAAGGGCCCCTGCCCGCGCCAGCCATCGACACGCTGAACCTGCTTGTCACCTCGGGGCGCAGGCTCGAGGCGCTGGTGAACGACATTCTGGACTTTTCCAGCTTGAAGGTGGGGGGCCTGGATTTGCGGTCCGTGCCCATCGACCTTCGGGCCATGGTCGAACTTGCCGCCGCCATCCTGGGCCCGCGCGCCCGCGACTCCGGGACCGAGATCGAAAATGTCGTGCCCGAAGGCATGACGGTTCTGGCCGACGAATACCGCCTGCAGCAGATCCTGATCAACCTTTTGGACAATGCAGTGAAATTCACCCGTGCGGGCCGGGTCCGCATCGAGGCGCAGCGTCACGGGGCCCGCGCCGAGATTGCAGTCACCGACACGGGCATCGGCATCCCCCTGGAACACCGGGACCGGATCTTTCAATCCTTTGAACAGCTTGACGCCTCGATTGCGCGGGAATACGGCGGCACCGGCCTTGGCCTTGCCATCGCCCGCCAACTGGTCGAACTGCACGGCGGCAAGATCCGGGTAGCCGACCAGGACGGTCCGGGCACGCGCATGGTCTTTGACGTCGCCTATTCCGAGCAGCATCCACTGCCGCCCGGCGCGCTGGTTCCGGCCCTGCTGCGCGCGCCGTTGCGCCCGCTGCAACCCGTGCTTGTCGACCGGACCCAACCTGCACCGCCCGACCAGCCGCGCGGCACGGTGCTGGTCGTTGACGATGATGCGATCAACCGCGAAGTCCTGCAGAACTACTTGGGTCTGTCGGGCTATCATACTGTCACCGCCGACAGCGGCGAAGAGGCGCTGCGCCTTCTGGCCAGCGGCCTGCGCCCCGAGGTCGCGCTTTTGGACATCATGATGCCCCGGATGTCCGGCTATGAACTTTTCCGCCAGATCCGGGCCAATGATCCGACAAGTCGGATGCCCGTCATTATGTTGACCGCCAAGAACCGGGTCGAGGATCTGGAAGCCGCCTTTGACAGTGGTGCCAATGACTATATCGCCAAGCCCTTCATCAAAGAGGAATTGCTGGCGCGCGTCCGCTCGCATGTCGAACTTGCCCGCACCAACGCGGCCTATGAACGCTTTGTGCCCACCGAATTCCTGCATTTCCTCAAGCGCGACCGGATCACCGATATCAACCTGGGCGACAATATCGCCTGCCAGATGAGCGTGATGTTCACCGACATACGCAACTTCACGACCTTGACCGAACAGCTGACCCCCAGCGAAAGCTTTGAATTCCTGATCGAATATTTCTCGGCCATTTCGCCACCGGTCTATGATCACGGCGGGTTCCTGAACCAGTATTCGGGCGATGGCATGATGGCGCTGTTTTCCGAGCATCCCGAATCGGCAGTCAAGGCGGCCATCGGCATCCAGTCGGTGACCTCGCGGCTTAACGCCAGCGGCATCCGCAGCAAAGGCCGGCAGATCGACACCGGGATCGGGTTGCATCTGGGCGATCTGGTGCTGGGCATCATCGGTCATGAACACCGCCGCACCGGCAACGTGGTTTCCGACGCGGTCAACCTGGCCAGCCGGATCGAGAATCTGACCGCCCATTACGGCATCCGCATCGCCACAAGCCGCGACCTGCTGGACCGGCTCCCCGATCCCGAGCGTTATCCGCACCGCGAACTAGACCTGGTCCTGGTGAAGGGTCGCGAAATGCCGGTTGCCATTTATGAAATCTTTGCCGGCGACGATCCCGAGATGATCGACCTGAAATCCGCGTCACGTCCAGATTTTTCGGCCGGGATCAGCGCCTTTCGCGCCGGGCGGTTCAGTGACGCGGTCGGCCTGTTCTCGCGGGTGCTTTCGGCCAATCCGCGCGATGAGGCCGCGGCGAACTTTCAGCGGCGCAGCGCGGGTTACCTGGTCTCGGGCACGCCGCCCGGTTGGGACGGCGTTGTGCGCATCGGCAAGATCACCGAATAGCGCGGGCGGGCGGGCCCGATCGCTACGGATCGCCAGCGCCCATCGCGCGGCGTTTCATGTGGAACCTCCGGGTTGAACCGGCACGTCGGTCGCGCGGGCCATGCCAAAAGCAAGGCTTGACTGCCCAACCTGAACCCCCCCCTGCCGGACCGGGGGCCAGTCGCGCGACGGCGTGTCGCCGAGCTTTGGCAAGGGCGGGGGCTGGTCGGCGAAATCGGCTGCGGCAAATCGACGGCCGCCTTTGCCGCCCTGCGCTATCTGCCGCGCTATGGGATGGGGACCGAGGGGCGCTTCCTGATAGACGGGCAGGACATCGGTACGCTACCTGTCGGACCGGATTGCCGTGATGTTTCTGGGCCAGGTTCTGGAACCGGGCCCGGTCGAGGCGGTGTTTTCGGGGACGCACCACCCCCAATACGGCGGCGCTTTTGTCGTCGGCACAAGATCGTGGCGCAGCCGCCGGACAGCGCGTGAAACTGACCGGTGCCTTGCCCTGCACGGCCAATCTGCCCAAGGGCTGCGTCTTTCATACCCGCTGCCCGCAGATCATGCCGGGGCTTTGCGACCAGACCGCACCGCCCATGATTGACCTGCCCGGCAATCCCGCCCTGACCTGCCATCTGCAGGCGGACCAATTGCCACATACGCACCCGCGCTACGCCGCCCTGGCCACGAAAACCGCTGCCGCCGTGTCGAAATCATAGCCCTTTTCCAGCGAAGCCGCTGACCGCGCCAAAGTGGCCAAGCTCTCCAGGATGAAATCAACCTCGGGCGCGCTCATCAACACGCTGAAATTCAACCGCAGAAAGCCGGGCTTTTCCATCTCATTCCCGGCCAGGATTTCACCGCGCAACCGGGCCGACTGGGCCTCGCTGACCGCCAAAAGCCGATGCGCATAGGGGCCCGCACAGGCGCAGCCGCCCCGGGCCTGAATGCCGAAGTGATCGCTCAGCATCCGCGCGGCAAGTTGGGCATTCAGATACGTGCCATCAGGCTTGCGCAACCGCATCGAAAAGATCGGCAGGCGCGGCGCGGTCAGTGAGCCCAGCAATTCGATCTGGGGCACCTGCGACCAACAGAACATGGCCTTGCGCACCAGTTCGCCATTCCGCGCGATCATCGCAGCCTGTCCCAAGGCTTGCTTGACGACAAAGACCAGTCCGGCCCGGATATCACCCAGGACATTCGGCGTGCCAGCCTCTTCCCGCGCTTCGATACTGGTCAGATAGTCATGCGCCTGTGACGAGACAAAGCGCACCGTGCCGCCACCGGGCCAGGTTGGCGTGGTGGACACCACCGCATCCTTGCGCAGGATCATCACGCCCGAGGCCCCCGGCCCGCCGATGAACTTGTGCGGCGAGGTGACGATGGCGTCGATCAAAGCGTCGGGGGCGGGGCATATGTCGATGGGCAGATAGGGGCCCCCGCCCGCATAGTCCCAGACCATCAACGCCCCGGCCGCCTTGACCCTGCGCGTGATGGCTTCGACATCGCTGACGATGCCCGTGACATTCGACGCCGCAGAAAGGGCAACGATGACCCGGTCATGGCCGGGGGCGGACAATGCCGCATCCAACTGCTGCATATTCGGCCCGCCCAGCGACGATTCGCCCAATTCCACGACATCCGCGCCACTTTCCCGCCAGGGCAGGATGTTGGAGTGATGTTCATATGGCCCGATCACCACGCGCACCCCCGCCCCCACGCCAAGCAGGTTGACCAGACGGTTCAGCCCCGCCGTGGCCCCCGATCCGGCAAAGATCACCGCATGATCGCCGCTGGCACCACAACTTTCCGCAATCGCCGCCCGCGCGTCACGGCGCAGACCCGAGACGAAGGCACCGCAATAGGACGCCTCGGTATGGCTGTTGGCGTAAAAGGGCAAAACCTCGTCCAGGATAAACGCTTCGATCCGGCGCAGCGCGCGGCCGGATGCGACATAATCGGCATAGACCAACTTGCGCTTGCCGAATGGACCGCCCACCTCGGCCCCCTTGCCGATCAGGTCCAGGGCCAGGTCTTCCGGCGCGGGCAGGCTGTCGCGAAAGGCTTTCATGGCACCATGAAAAACAGGGCTCTCGGGGCGGGTCATCTTGGTCTCCGGTCTGGGGCCCGGACATCATAAAAGAAATTCCTGTTGTAGTGTTTACCTGATTCCTGCAAGTTTGACGAAATTTTGGATCAGGTGACCGACGTGAAGGCTGAATTTGACAGTATTGATCTGCGGATCATGACACTTCTGCAAAAGGATGGCAGCCTGACTCAGCGCGATCTGGCAGAGCGCATCGGCCTTTCGCAAAACGCCTGCTGGCGCCGCTTGCAGCACTTGACCACGACCGGGCTTGTTCAGGGCACGCGCGTGGTGGTGGACCTTCGGGCGATCGGGCTGGATCTGACGGTTTTCGTGATGATCA
>JAYSWK010000591.1:0-2857 GCA_043718085.1 Rhodobacterales bacterium | reverse complement strand
CCTGTGATATTGCAGGGCTTCCCCTGATTGCTCTGGAGCGTCCCGCCTGGACGCCCGAACCCGGCGACCGCTGGACCCATGTCGCCACCGGCCCCGAGGCGGCGGCGGCCTTGCCCAACCAGACGGCGCGGGTTTTTCTGGCCATTGGCCGACAGGGACTGGGCGATTTCGCCGGCAAGCCGCAGCACCACTACCTTTTGCGCCTGGTCGATCCCCCGAATGAGGCGCTGCCCCTGCCCCAGGTCGATGTCGTTCTGGCGCGCGGGCCCTTTGGGGTCGCGGAGGATCTGGCGCTGATGCGGCAGCATGGGACGCAGATTGTGGTGGCCAAGAATGCCGGCGGCAATGGCGCGCGTGCCAAGTTGCTGGCGGCGCGCGCCCTTGGGCTGCCAGTGATCATGATTGACCGGCCATATGTGCCCGCGCGAGCGGCTTTGGGCAGCGTGGCCGAGGTCATGAACTGGCTTCATGGTGCGGACCCCAAGGCGGAACGCGGCGTATAGACATGGGGGCCAAAGCGGCGGGAGGCCGAATTGCCGACAATCACCACGGTGCGCATATCGGCCATTTCGGGCGTCGCCTGGGCCAAGGTGACGGTTCTTAGGTGCTGATCCGGGGTGGACACCGCGCGGGCAAAGGAAATCAGCCGATCAGGTCCGCATTCCGCGCGCAGAAGGTCAAGGGTCTGCGCGAATGTATCGGGGCGACTGGCCGAACGCGGGTTGTAAAAGGCCATGGCGAAATCGCCGCGTGCCGCATGGGTCAGACGCTGGGCGATCAGCGACCAGGATTTGAGGTTGTCCGACAGGTTGATGGCGCAAAAGTCATGGCCCAGCGGCGCTCCAAGCGCGGCAGCGGCGGCCAGCATGGCAGTGATGCCGGGCAGGACGGTGATTTTCACGGCGGCAAAGGCGGGGTCGGCCTCGGCCGCCTCGAACACTGCCGAGGCCATGGCAAAGACGCCGGGATCACCTGAAGATACGACGACAACCCTTTGACCTTGCAGCGCCATTTGCAGGGCATGTGTGGCGCGGTCAAGTTCGACCCGGTTGTCGGACGGATGCAGGGTCAGGCCGGGGCGCGGGGCCACGCGGGCCACATAGGGGATATAGCCCACGATATCGGTGGCCAGATCCAGGGCATCGGCCACTTCGGGCGTGACCATGCCATCCGCGCCGGGGCCCAGGCCCGCGATGATCAACTGGCCCGTCATTGCCCGGCCCCGGATATCAGGCCACCGGGCCTGCGGCCCTGGCCATGGACCAGAACGATCGAGAAATAGCCGCAGCTGTCCTGGGGATAGTCGGCAAGTCTGGTGATCGCCTGGCCGGGCATGGTGCCCTGTTCGACAAGCCAGGCCCGATCCAGCCGCCCCGCCGTGGCCAGGGCAGCGCGGATCTTGGCCAGGTTGCGCCCGGTCTTCATCACCACCAGCGCATCGGCCTGGGCCATATGCCGGGCCAGATCCGCCTCGGGCAAGGTGCCCATCAGGACCGACAGCACGTCATCGCCCCAGGTGATGGGCTGGCCCGACGCCGTCCAGCACCCGGACATGCCGGTTATGCCGGGCACCACCTGCACCTCGGCTTCGCCGCGCAACCGATTGTAAAGATGCATGAAAGAGCCATAGAAGAAGGGATCGCCCTCGCACAGGACGATCACGTCCCCGGTGGTGGACAGGTCGCGCAGGCGCGCGGCCCAGTGGTCGTAAAACCCGGCAAGGGCCGCGTCATAATCCGGCCCGTCAAAGGCCAGTTCGGTCGTCACCGGGTATTCCATCGGATATTCGACCGCCTCGGGATGCAGAAGCCCCGCGACGATCTGGCGGGCCTGACCGGGGCGGCCTGCCTTGCGGAAATGCGCGACCTGACGGGCCGATTGCACAAGGCATTGGGCCCTGACGCTCATCAGGTCCGGGTCGCCGGGGCCAAGGCCCACACAGATGATCCGTCCCATCCTATTCCTTTCGGCTGGCAAGGGCGTTGACCGCCGCCACAGTGATCGCCGAACCGCCAAGCCGCCCCTGCACCACGACCGAGGGCGCGGGAAGGTCGGTCATCAGCGCCTCTTTCGACTCGGCGGCGCCAATGAACCCCACGGGACAGCCGATGATGGCGGCAGGACGCGGGCAAAGGGGGTCCTCAAGCATGTTCAGCAGATGAAACAGCGCGGTAGGGGCGTTTCCTATGGCGACCACGGCCCCGTCAAGATGGGGCCGCCACCGCTCCAGCGCCGCGGCAGAGCGGGTGTTGCCCATCGCCTTGGCCAGATCGGGCACCTCGGGGTCATTCAGTGTGCAGATCACCTGATTGCCCGCGGGCAGGCGGGCGCGGGTGATGCCCTCGCTGACCATGCGGGCATCGCACAGGATGGGGGCGCCGCCCTCCAGCGCCGCGCGGGCCGTCACGGCGAAACCGGGTGAGAACCGGATATGGCGGGCCAGTTCCACCATCCCGGCGGCATGGATCATGCGGACGGCTACAACCTCTTCCTGTGGCGAAAAGCGGGCCAGATCCGCCTCGGCGCGGATGGTGGCGAAAGAGCGCAGGTAGATGGCAGCGCCGTCGGTTTCATAGACATGGGGCATCAGGGGGCCTTGAATGGAAAGCTTGGATCGAACGCATGGGCGGGTGTGTCGCTGGCGCGGCCTTGCCGGATCAGGTCGAACCCGATTTGGGTGGCGCACAGGGTCAGATCAGCCGGGCCCGGATGGGCGCAACCCTTGGCACAGCCCGACACATGGAGGTGCTGGCCAGGCGGCACAAGCGGTGCCAGGCGGCGGGCAAGGTCGCGGGTCGGCTGCAGCCCTTGCGGGCAACCCGGCGCGCCGGTGCAGGCGGTGACGTTCAGGCGCGGG
>JAYSWK010000060.1:0-2374 GCA_043718085.1 Rhodobacterales bacterium | reverse complement strand
GAGTATGGCGAATTGGTTAATTTTCACGATGTCCAAAACTTGGACATGTCAGGTGATGCTCTCGAGCCGTTCCTTGCTCATATCTCCGGGCACAATAGTTACCGGGATGGGCAACGACCCGGAAGATCGGCTCATGGCCGTGACCAAGGGTCCCGGCCCGTTCTTCTCGGACCCGGCCCCCAGCACCAGAACGCCTACAGAAGGGTCCTCACGCACCTGCGCCAGAATCTCCGCAACCGGGTCGCCTTCGCGGATCACAAGTTCGGGGTCGACCCCTTGCTTGTCACGCATCCATTTGGCGAACACCTCAAAATGCGCCTCAATCCGCTCGCGCGCTTCTGCCCGCATCAGATCAGCCACGCCCAGCCAATGCTGGAACTCTTCGGGCGGGATGATCGAAAGGATCTGCACCCCTCCGCCGGTATGGGCGGCTCTCAAGGCGGCAAACCGCATGGCATTCAAACATTCTCGCGATTCATCCAGCACGACCAGAAACTTGCGCATGAAGGGCCTCCTGCCGCAGTCCTAAACCTGCCCGGCGGCCCAGTCCAGATAAAGGCGACGAACCCGGTCGGTCATTGCGCGGGTCCTGTAGATGGTTCCGTCGAATTCCTTTACGGCAGTTACCTTGGCGAAATTGCCTGACAAGAAGATTTCATCCGCCGCATGCGCGTCTTCAAAGCTCAAGACGGTTTCGCGAACCTCGATCCCCTCCGCCCGCAGATTGGAAATATGCCGCGCCCGCGTGATGCCTGCCAAGAAGGTTCCATTTGGGACCGGAGTAGACACGACACCGTCCTTGACCAGAAACACATTCGCCGTGGCGCTTTCGGCAATATTGCCCAAGGCATCTGCAACAAGCGCATTTCCAAATCCCTTTGCCTGCGCCTCCAACAACATGCGCGCATTGTTGGGATAAAGCGCACCGGCCTTCGCATTGCAGACCGCATCCTCCAGCACCGGGCGGCGGAACCTTGTCCGGGTCAGCCGTGTTGCATGTGCGGGATCAGGCATGCCGATCATTTCATGAGAGATGGCGAACCCTGTCGCGCCTGGCATTGGTGTTATCCCCAAATCTGACCCATGCAGCGCCCAATACATGGGCCGGATGTATACCGCCTGCCCGGGACCATAGCTGCGCAGGCCCTCGCGGATGATGGCAACCATATCAGCAGCGTCGCAAGTTGGGGTGATCATCATGGCCTCGGCCGAGCGGTTCAACCTGGCACAATGCAATGCCAAGTCCGGACACATGCCATCGAAATAGCGGGCACCATCAAAGACCGAACTGCCTTGCCAGATACCGTGATCGGCGGCTTTCATGACCGCCAGATCGCCCTCGTGCCAACGCCCTTCCCAGAAGGTGCGGATGAATTTGCCGATCGCCATGGGTTACTCCTTATTTTCGCCGACTTAATCACTGTGCGACGAAGGGCGAAAGTCCCGACTGTTAGGTGAAAGCGGAACCTCGCCGCAGGTGAGGCAACATAGGCGTCAGTCCGCCTCAGCCAGAAGGGCCCGCAAGTCAAGGCGGGCGGATGTCATGGAAAGGTTGCCATCCGCGGCCCTGGGCCAATCCGCCTCATCCCGATCGCGGTAAAGCTCTACCCCGTTGCCATCCGGATCAGAGAGATAGATTGCCTCAGACACCCCATGATCCGTGGCTCCCTCCAACGGATAGTTTGCGGCGACCAGTCTTTTCAGAACATTGGCCAAAGCCTTGCGATCCGCAAACAGGAAGGCAGAGTGGTATAGCCCGGTATGGCCCTTGGGTGGGGCTGACCCGCCTTTGCTTTCCCAAGTATTCAGCCCGATGTGGTGGTGATAGCCGCCAGCAGACAAGAATGCTGCCTGATCGCCGTAGCGTTGGGTCACATCGAAACCGAGAAGGTCTGAATAGAACGCAATTGCTCTGCCCAGATCGGCGACTTTCAGATGAACGTGACCCACGCGGGTCTGTGGATGAATGCCAGGCATTTCAGCTTCCTTGATCAAATGGGCTTGAGCAAGGATAGGACGCGCCCACGGGTCATACAAGCGAGCTGCGCGCGCATGAGGTGTTCGGGAAAAGCGACCCCTGAACCGGGACGGGTTCAGGGGTTAAATTCCGGGAGCAAACAAACCAGCGTGCGGGGACAGACGCGGGACCCGGTTGGGAAGGCTGGCAGCCTTTTGGGCCTGTTGTCGCAGCATTTTGAATCCGTTTCGTGACAGGGTGTCCAGATCTGGACACTTTATATACTTAAATAAAATCAATGGCTTGGTTTCCGAAAATGGCTTTGTTGCATAGAGTTTCAGCTGCCAAGTCTGCCGCCTTACGCCCGTTGTTCATGCGGTCTTGACGGCCTTGGGCATGCCGATGGCTGTGAAGGTG
>JAYSWK010000590.1:0-7129 GCA_043718085.1 Rhodobacterales bacterium | reverse complement strand
GGGGACAAACGGGGCAGACTTGCGCAATCCTAGGGCTGCACCCCGTCATAGCCTTCGGTAAGGACCAGATCCACCACAGCCTTGCCGTGCCGAAATGCCATTGCCGTGACATATTCGGGCGAGTTGTAGCAGTCCTGTGCCGCCTGAAAACTGGGGAACTCGATCACCACGACGCGGGAACGCGGCGCGCCCTCGACCGGATCGGACTTGCCACCCCGCACCAGAAACCGCGCGCCATATTTGCGAAAGGCGACGGCGTTTGCAGCGATATAGGCCTTGTAGCCTTCGGGATCACGGACATCTGCGAATGCAACCCAATAGCCTTTTGTCATGGCACCCTCTTAACATTGCATGAACGTATAATTCCAAGTCCTTGTTTTCATTGACGCGGTCAATGTGTCCACATGTGGACACCTCGGGCGGTGGGTTTCACCGACCCTACGTCAGCCGCCGGATCAGGCTGGAGGTGTCGTTGCGGCTGCCGCCCATGCGCTGCACATCCTTGTAGAACTGATCGACCAGGGCCGTGACGGGCAGGCTCGCCCCGATCTGGTTGGCCGTCGCCAGGCAAATCCCCAGATCCTTGCGCATCCAGTCCACCGCGAAACCAAAGTCAAACTCGCCCGTCAGCATCGTCTTGTGCCGGTTCACCATCTGCCACGACCCGGCAGCCCCTTGAGAGATGACCTCGACCACGGCTGCCCCATCCAACCCGGCTTTCTCGCCAAAGGCCAAAGCCTCGGCCAGACCCTGCACCAGACCGGCGATGCATATCTGGTTCATCATCTTGGCAAGCTGCCCCGACCCCGGCCCGCCCAGACGCTTGCAGATGCGGGCATAGGCCTGCATCACAGGCTCGGCTGTGGCGTAATCCACCGCGCTTCCGCCGCACATGATGGACAGAACGCCATTCTCGGCCCCGGCTTGCCCGCCGGACAGGGGCGCATCGACAAAGCCCTTGTCCTGCCCCGCCGCCACAGCGCCCAACTCGCGGGTCACCTCGGCGGAAACGGTGGTGTGATCGACAAGGATCGCCCCCGCGCCCATGCCCGCAAAGGCGCCGTCCGGACCCAGACACACGGCACGCAGATCATCATCATTGCCGACACAGGTCATGACGAATTCCGCCCCCTGCGCCGCCTGACGCGGGGTCGCGGCGGCGCGCCCGCCATGCTTGGCCACCCAGGCCGTGGCCTTGGTCGGGCTGCGGTTATAGACCGTCACATCATGACCCTTGACCACAAGATGGCCCGCCATGGGAAAGCCCATCACACCCAAACCCAGAAACGCCACTTTTGCCATATGCCTGCCTCCGATGATTGCCCCTGCCGGGCCAATGGACTAGGACTGCAAACCGGAACGGACGTCAAGAACAGGCCCCAAAATGCTGACCGCCTTTCGCTGGCTCTTGCGGATCTTTGTGGGTCTGGTGACGCTTGGCCTGCTGGCTGTGCTGATCTTCTACTATTTCCTGTCGCGCTCGTTGCCCGAGTACAATGCAACCTATCAACTGCCAGGCATCGCGGCCCCAATTGAGATTGTGCGCAACAACAACGACGTGCCGCATATTTTCGGCCAGACCGATGAGGACGCCTATTTCGCCCTGGGCTTTGCCCATGCGCAGGATCGGTTGTGGCAGATGACGATGTTGCGCCGCACGGCCCAGGGGCGCCTGTCCGAGATTTTCGGGGCGCGGACGCTGAAGATTGACGAGCTGTTGCGCAGGCTTGACATCTATACCCTGGCCCTGTCGTCGGTCGATGCCCAGGACGATGCCACGAAACGGGCGCTGGTGGCCTATGCCGCCGGGGTCAATGCCTGGATCGGGCAGGTCAACGAACAGGCCCTGGGACGCGGCGCGCCGGAATTCTTTCTGTTCTCGGCCCAGATCGACGCCTGGGCCCCGGCGGACAGCATCGCGATCATCAAGCTGATGGGGTTGCAACTGGCCTCGCATCTGGACAGCGAGGTGATGCGCGCCCAGATGTCGTTGATCCTGTCGCCCGCACGGGTCAAGGATATATTGCCCGATGCGCCGGGCGCGGCCGTGGCCGCCCTGCCCCAGTATTCTGCCATTGCCCCCGGCATTCTGCCCGGACAAAAGCCCACACGGATGGCCGAATTGACCGATCCGCTGTCGCCTTTCCGCATGGGTGATTTCGCCGGTGCCTCCAACGCCTGGGCCGCCAGTCCGGGGCGTTCGGCCGCCGGGGGATCGATCCTGGCCAATGACCCGCATCTGGGCTTTACCGCCCCGACGATCTGGTATCTGGCGCGGTTGCATCTGGCGACGGGCGATGTGATCGGGGCGACTATTCCCGGCATGCCGGTCATGCTGCTCGGGCGCAGCGAGAAACTGGGCTGGGGGCTGACCTCTAGCTATCTTGATGATCAGGACGTGGTGCTGGAAAAGGTCAATCCCGACAATCCCGAGCAATATCTGACCGCAACAGGCCCCAAGGATTTCATCACCCGTCGCACGATCATCTCGGTCAAGGGCGACGTGCCGCTAACCATCACCCAGCGTTGGAGCGAGAGCGGCCCGATCCTGCCCGGCAGCCATTTCGATCTGGACACGATCACCCCGCCCGGCACGGTGGCGGCGGTCGAATGGACGGGGCTGGACGGGGCCGATACCTCGATGTCGGCAGCCATGGGGATGATGCGGGCCCATTCGGTGGAAGAAGCACTGGCGTCAGGCGAGAAATTCGTGGCCCCGTCGCAGAACCTGATGGTGGTGGATGAAAGCAACATCGCCTTGCAACTGATCGGCCGGATGCCCCGGCGCGATCCGTCGCATGTGACCCAAGGCCGGATGCCCGCACCGGGATGGGAGGGCAAGAACCGCTGGACGGGCATGTTTCCCTATGCCGACAATCCGGTGATCAAGAATCCACCCTCGGGCATTCTTGGCAATACCAACAACAAGACCGTTGACCGCCCCTTTCCGGGACATGTCAGCTTTGACTGGGGCGACACCCAGCGCATCCAGCGTTGGCTGACGCTGATGAAGACCCGCGAAGTCCATACCCGCGACAGCTTTATCGAGGCGCAACTGGACACCGTCTCGCCCACTGTGCGCACGCTTTTGCCGCTGATCGGGGCGGATCTGTGGTTCACCGGCGAGCCTGCGCCCGAAGGCACGCCCGAACGGTTGCGGCAAAAGGCGCTGGCGCTTCTGGCCAAATGGAATGGCGAGGAAAATGAACACCTGCCCGAGCCGCTGATTGCCGAGGCCTGGCTGCGCGCCTTGCAAGACCGGCTGGCGCGTGACGAAATTGGCCCACTGGCCGATGCCATCACCCATCCCGAGCCGGATTTCATCGAAAGGGTCTATCGCAATACCGACGGGGCCAGCGTGTGGTGCGATGTGATCCAGTCGGCGGCGGTGGAAAGCTGCGCCGAGATCGCCCGGCTGGCACTGGACGATGCCTTGCTGTTCCTGTCCGAGAAATATGGCAAGAACATCGAAAGCTGGCGCTGGGGCGATGCCCATGAGGCGGCGCATGACCACGCCGTGTTGGGCGATGTGCCCTTCATCCGCTATTTCGTGAACATCCGGCAATCGACCTCGGGGGGCGACAACACGCTGATGCGGGGGCGCACCTCGGGCACCGGGGCCAATCCGTTCGAAAATGTCCATGGCGGCGGCTATCGCGGGGTTTACGACTTTGCCGATCCGGATTCGTCGGTTTTCATCACGGCTACGGGCCAGTCCGGCCATCCCCTGTCGCGGTTCTACGATGATCTCAGCGAGCTTTGGCGGCGGGGCGAATATATCCCGATGTCGCTGGACCCCGCATTGGCGCGGGCGGGGGCGGTGGGCGTGACCCATCTTGAGCCCGCACCGTGACCGAACTGCGCACGGCTCGCCTTAGGCTGAGACGGGCCAAGTGGCATGATTTGGCGGCGGTGCATCAGATGCTGTCCGACCCGCGCGCCATGCGCTACTGGTCACGGCCCGAACATGAAACGCTGGCCGAAACCGAGGAATGGCTGTCGCGGATGATCGACCGGCCCCAGACGATTGCAGATGATTTCCTGATCGAATGGCAGGGGCAGATTGTCGGCAAGGCCGGGGCATGGAACCTGCCCGAGGTTGGCTTTCTTCTGCACCCCGACCTTTGGGGACAGGGCTTCGCGCGCGAGGCGATGACGGTCGTTCTGGCCCATCTTTTCGCAAGACCCGATGTGGCGCGCCTGACAGCAGAAGCTGACCCGCGCAACGCCGCCTCTTTGGGGCTGTTGCGCCGTCTGGGCTTTGTCGAAACGCACCGGGCCGAACGGGTGTTGCAATGGCGCGATGAATGGTGCGATTCGGTCTACTTCGCCCTGGAAAAGGCCGATTACAGCGCAGCGTAACGGCCCTTTTGCCGCTCGGTCCAGGTGACCTCGATCTGCCAGCCGTCATCCTGCTGGCTTTCCCTGGTCACGACACCCGCGGCATGCAGCCAGGCGTGTCTGCGGCCATCCGCAAAAGCCAGGCTTAGCATGGCATCTTCCTTGATCTCGTCAAAGGCCCGCGAGACGCCCTCAAGCAGGGCATCGATCCCCTCGCCGGTCAGGGCCGAGATTGGAAAGACCTGCGGTCGCGTGCGGGCCTGGGTCGTCAGCGCCTCGTGTTGACTGGGCGCCACAAGGTCAAGCTTGTTCCACACCTCGAACATGGGAACCGAGGCCTTGACGCCAAGAGAGGCCAGGATGTCAGAGACATCGGCAGCCTGCTCGGCGGTTTCGGGGTGCGAAATGTCACGGATATGCAGGATCAGATCAGCCTCAAGCACCTCTTCCAATGTGGCACGAAAGGCTGCGACCAGCTGGGTGGGCAGGTCCGAGATGAAACCGACCGTGTCCGAGGCGATGATCTTGCGGCCCGAAGGCAGCACGATCCCCCGCATCGTCGGGTCAAGCGTGGCAAAAAGCATGTCCTTGGCCAGCACATCCGCCCCGGTCATGCGGTTGAACAGCGTCGATTTGCCGGCATTGGTATAGCCCACCAGCGCCACCAGCGGAAACGGCACCTTGCGGCGTGCGGCGCGGTGCAATTCCCGTGTTTTTACAACACCATCCAGCTGTTTCTTCAACCTGATGACGTGATCGTCAATCGCCCGGCGGTCCTGTTCGATCTGCGTCTCGCCCGGGCCACCCACAAAACCAAAGCCGCCGCGCTGGCGTTCCAGATGGGTCCAGGCGCGCACAAGGCGCGTGCGCTGATAGCTGAGCGCCGCCAGCTCCACCTGCAACACCCCCTCGCGGGTGCGGGCGCGGTCGGCAAAGATTTCCAGAATCAGGCCGGTTCGGTCAAGCAGCTTGACGTTCCACGCCTTTTCCAGATTGCGTTGCTGCACGGGGCCCACGGTGCCATCGACCAGAACCAGATCAACCTCCAGCGCCTTGAAGCGGTCTTTCAGCTCGTCAACCTTGCCAAGACCGAACAAGGTGCCGGGCTGGATCTTGTTCAGCCGCACGACATCCGCCCCTTGAACCGCCATGCCCGGCAAGGCAGCGGCCAGGGCCACGACTTCGGCCAGACCATGTTCGGCCAGGCGGCGGCGTTTGGCGGTCTTCAGATCGGGATGCAGGACATAGGCGCGTGTCAGCGCTGCCGCGGTCACATGAGGTTCGCGGCTGCGGGGAAGCGGATCTTCGTCGTCCAGGTCAGAGATTACTCTTCGCCTTCATACAGATTGATCGGCCCGCCTGGCATGATGGTTGAAATCGCGTGCTTGTAAACCAGTTGCGATTGACCATCGCGCCGCAACAGGACGCAAAAGTTGTCAAACCAGGTGATAACCCCCTGCAGCTTGACCCCATTGATCAGGAATATGGTGACCGGAACCTTGGCCTTGCGTACATGGTTCAGGAATGCATCTTGCAAATTCTGCTTGTCGGCAGCCATTTCATTAGCCTTTTTTCTTTTGGTTCGTTTCTTGTCGCAGCCAAATCACCCGCCTGTCGCCCTACGGGGATAACAGGAAGTATGAAGCGCCTTGCGCCGAGTTTCCAGAGCCAATTCATCAACTGCCGTTCGGCAATTTGCATTTTTCACGCTCGTTTCCCGCTAATCAAGGTCGTTTTCAGCGCCAAGCCCCCCGTTCTTGGCCGATGACACGACACCAAGCGATTTCAGTTTGCGGTGCAAGGCCGAGCGTTCCATGCCGACAAATCCGGCCGTTCGGCTGATATTGCCGCCAAAGCGGTTGATCTGCGTCAGCAGATATTCGCGCTCGAACACCTCGCGCGCTTCGCGCAGGGGCAAGGTCGCCATGGCGCCGCCCAGAACCATGCGACCCGTCGTGTCGGTCGGGGCCTCTTGTCCGGGAAGCTCGCCAGCCTCGATCGGGCCGGATGTGTCGCCCAGGATCAGCACCCGTTCGATGACATTGCGCAACTGGCGCACATTGCCGGGCCATTGCATCGTTTGCAGCATGGCCTCGGATTCGGGCGTCAGACTGCGCTGCGGCAGACCCTGGCTGCGGTGGAACATGTCGATGAAATGGCGGGTCAATTCCGGGATATCCTCGCGGCGTTCCTCAAGCGAGGGCACGGCGATGGGGACGACATTCAGGCGGTCGTAAAGTTCCTGGCGGAACCGGGCGGTGTGAATTTCGTGGCGCAGATCGCGCGAGGTCGATGAAATGACCCGCAGATCGACGCGCACCTTGTCCGATCCGCCGACACGGGCAAATTGCTGTTCGGTCAGGACGCGCAGGATCTTGGACTGGGTGCCAAACGGCATGTCGGCGACCTCGTCGAAATAGACGACCCCGCCATGGGCCTGCTCCAACAGGCCCTTCTCGACCCCGCGCTCGGCAGTTTCGCGGCCAAAAAGCACCTCCTCCATCCGGTCCGGTTCGATCGTGGCAGACGAGACAGACACGAACGGGGCAGAGGCGCGGTTGGAATTGGCGTGGATAAACCGCGCGGCCAGTTCCTTACCCGATCCGGCGGGTCCGGTCAGCATGACGCGGCCATTGGACTTTGTGACCTTTTCCAACTGCGATTTCAGGCCTTTGAAGGACGGGCTTGATCCCAGCATATCAGACGCCGTCACATCGCGGCGCCGCAGTTCGGCGTTCTCGCGGCGCAGGCGCGCGGTTTCCATGGCCCGGGCCACGACAACCATCAA
>JAYSWK010000589.1:0-7150 GCA_043718085.1 Rhodobacterales bacterium | reverse complement strand
CCGTGACCCAGCGCGACTGTCTGCGCAACGCCCTTCGTATGCGCCCTGACCGCATCATCGTTGGTGAAACCCGCGGCGAAGAGGTGATCGACATGCTGCAGGCCATGAACACCGGCCACGACGGCTCGATGACCACGATCCACGCCAACAACGCCCGCGACGGCATCTCGCGTCTGGAAAACATGGTGGCCATGGCCGGCATCGAAATGCCGCTGAAGGCCGTGCGCAGCCAGATCGCCGCCGCCGTCAACCTGATCGTGCAAGCCAGCCGCCTGCAGGACGGCTCGCGCCGCATGGTGTCGATCACCGAAATCACCGGCATGGAAGGCGACGTCATCTCGATGCAGGAAATCTTCCGCTACGAACGCCTTGGCATCGAACCCAGCGGCAAGATCATCGGCCGCTTCAACGCGACCGGCGTGCGCTCGCACTATTCCGATCGCTTCCGCCAGTGGGGCTATGACTTGCCCGCCTCGATCTACGAACCCATCGCATAAGGCGCCAAAATGCAAATCTCGGCCGCTCCGCTAATCTATATCCTGATCTTCGTCGCCGTGCTGATGCTGGTCGAGGGCCTGTATCTGACCGTCTTTGGCAAGTCGATCAGCCTGAACAACCGCCTCAGCCGCCGCTTGGCGCTTTTGGAAAAGGTCCAGGACCGCGAAAAGGTGCTGGAACAGCTGCGCAAGGAAATGTCGCAGCACGTCTCGGCCCGCGGCATTCCGCTTTATTCCATCCTGGCCGCCAAGGCGCAAAAGGCCAACATCGCCTTCACCCCCAAGCAGCTCATCGGCATCATGGTGGGTCTTGCCGTGTTTTCTTATCTCGGCCTGACCATCGGCACCGAGGCAGCGGCCCCCGTTCGGGTCATTGTGGCGATCATCATGGGCATCGGCGGCGTCTATGTCTGGATCAACAACAAGGCCAAAAAGCGCATGTCGCTTCTGGAAGAACAGCTGCCCGATGCGGTTGAACTTATGGTGCGTTCCCTGCGCGTCGGTCACCCCTTTTCCACGGCCATCGCCAATGTGGCAAAGGAAGTCGCCGATCCCCTGGGCACCGAATTTGGCATGATCGCCGACGAAGCCTCCTATGGGCGCGACGTGGCCGAAAGCCTGAAGGAATTTGCCGAACGCATGGACAGCCAGGATTTGCGTTTCCTTTCCGTGGCCGTGACCATTCAACAGCAATCCGGTGGCAACCTGGCCGAGATCCTGGAAGGTCTGGCCAAGGTGATCCGGGCGCGGTTCAAACTGTTCCGCCGCGTGCGCGCCATCACCGCCGAGGCCAAATGGTCGGGCATGTTCCTGTCGGCCTTCCCCATCGGCGCGTTGATCATGATCAACGTCATCCAGCCGCATTATTATGACGATGTGAAAGAGACCTCTGCCTTTATCCCGGCCTGTCTGGTCGTCGCCGTCTTCCTCGTGGTCAACGTGGTCTTCATGAAGATCATGGTCAACATCAAGGTCTAGTCCCATGCAATTCCTGACCGATTTCAACGCGATGCTGATTGCAAAGCTTGGCCCCCTTGGCCCGGTGATGGTGCTCTTGGGGTTCGGGCTGGTGCTGATCATCGCCGCTATGCCGACCATGCTGAAAAAGACCGTCAACCCGTTTGACAAGCTCAAGGCCCAGCGCGTGCCCGTGGCCGACCCCAAGGACAAGGGCAAGGGCAAAGCCCTGCGCCGCGGCGAAAAGCAGGACAAGCTAGAGAAATTCGCGACATTCCTGGAACCACAGGACGCTGAATTGATGTCGGCCTCGCGTCTGCGGATGATGCGCGCGGGCTATACCGCCAAGAACGCCGTGCGCATGTTCCACTTCTCGCAGTTTGCCCTGGGCATCGGCTTTCTGGTCGTGGGCGTGATCTATACGATCCTCTTGTCGCGCAATCAGGAACTGACGACCCAGTACAAGATCCTCTCCACCGTGATCCCCGGTGCTGCGGGCTACTACCTCCCGCAATACTGGATCACCCGCAGGGTAGAAGAGCGTAAAAAGCAGATCGTGCAAGGTTTCCCCGATGCGCTGGACATGATGCTGGTTTGCGTCGAGGCGGGCCAGTCGCTGGACCAGTCGATCAACCGCGTTGCCAAGGAAAGCCGCGCCGGCTATCCCGCGCTGGCCGACGAATTCGATGTGGTCTCCCACGAGGTCAAGGCCGGGAAAGAGCGTGTGATGGTGCTCAAGGACATGTCCGAACGGGTTGGCATCTCTGACGTGTCGTCTTTCGTGACCACCCTTGTGCAATCGGCCACCTATGGTACGTCCATTGCCGAAGCCTTGCGGGTCTATTCAGCGGAAATGCGTGACAAACGCGTGATGAGGGCAGAAGAGAAGGCGAACACCTTGCCGACGAAGCTGACCCTTGGCACAATGATGTTCACGGTGCCGCCCCTGATGATCATTCTGATCGGACCTTCGGTGCATGGCATTGCTAAGACCCTTGGCGCTATGGGTGGTGGCTGATCCCACCTCCGCGCCGCCCGGGGCAAACAAGGGTTTTGGGACTGCGCAGCTTTATCCTCCTGACGACGCTCCTTTTGTCCGCCTGTGTTCCCACGGGCGGACAAGGTCCATCCAACGCACCGCCGCCGGTTGACGGATCCAGGCGGGGTGTGGACGGGCTCGAAGTTGGCCACCGCCTGATGGCCGCGGGCGAGTTTGAACTGGCACTCAAGGCCTATTACCGCGCGGCCTCCGAAATTGGCATCAATTCCGACGTGCTGTCCGCCATCGGTTCGGCCGATCTGAAACTTGGCCGCCTGGGTCAGGCCGAGAAAGTGCTGCGCCGCGCCCTGGACGACGACCCCGCCTTCGTGCCCGCCATCAACAACCTTGGCGTCGTGCTGATGGAGATGGGCAAATTCGGCGAGGCCAAGGCCATGTTCCAGAAAGCCTATGCCCTGGACAGTGGCAGTTCGGACGAAATTCGCGACAATCTGCGCTTGGCTATCGCCCGATCCGAGAAGACCGTGTATGGTGACCCCGTTGTGGCCGAGGATGAGCCGACGTTCAATCTGGTGCGGCGAGGGGATGGTGATTACGTCCTGCTCTCTGAATTCTAGGGATCGTCTGCGCAGCCTTGGCTGTTCGAGCAGTAAAAAGGACGCAAAATGCGCCACCCTATTCTTCTTGCGCTGTGCCTTTCGGGCATCGCTGGCCTAACGGGCTGCCAGCACGGCGTCTCGCGCGCCCAAGCCGACAAGGCCGTGGCCGATGCGGCCGTCATCGACCAAAGCAATCTCACCGAGATCATGTTGAATGTGGCTGACCCGATCGAGGGCGTTTCTTACTTCCGCAATGCCCTGACCGTGTCGCCCGACGACATCAACCTCAAGCGCGGGCTGGCAAAGTCCCTGTCCCGCGCCAGGCTTTTTACTGAGGCGACCACGGTCCTGAACGAGATCCTGACCTCGCCCGAGGCGACCAATGACGACCGCCTGACCTTGGCCGATGTGCTGATCCGATCCAACGAATGGGGCAAAGCCGAAGCCGTCCTGGCCCAGATCCCGCCCACCGTGGAAACCTATGAACGCTACCGGCTCGAGGCGCTGGTGGCCGACAGCAAACAGGAATGGAAGAAGGCCGACAGCTTTTACGAAATCGCCGCGGGCCTGACGGACAAACCCCAAGGCGTTTACAACAACTGGGGCTTCTCCAAACTGACGCGCGGTGACGCTGCGGCGGCTGAAAAGCTGTTCATCCAGGCCCTGACCTATGACCCCTCCATGTTCACCGCCAAGAACAACCTGGTTCTGGCCCGCGCCGCCCAGCACAAATATGACCTGCCCGTCATCGACATGACGCAAGAGGAACGCGCCCAGCTTCTGTACACCGCAGGCCTTGCCGCCGTGAAACAAGGCGACGTGGCGCAAGGCAAGCAACTTCTGCAAGAGGCCATCGACACCTCGCCCACCTATTTCGAAGCGGCCTCGCGCAGCCTCAAGGCGTTGGAGGGGTGATGCTGCCCAATTTCGCGGCCCTGACCTTCCTGCCCTTTGCCATCGTCATCGGCATCTGGGTGGCGTGGAGCGACATGCGCGCCATGAAAATCCCCAACTATGCCGTTCTGGCCCTTGCCGCCGTCTACCTGGTGACCGGCCCCTTGGTTCTGCCCTTTGGCACCTATCTCTGGGGCTGGGCGCTGGGGGCCATGGTGCTGGTTCTGGGCTTTGTGATGAACGCGGCCGGGGTGCTGGGCGCGGGTGATGCCAAATTCGCCGCAGCCATGGCGCCCTTCTTCGTCGGTTCGGATCTGCGCCTTGACCTTGGCCTTTTCGCCGCCTGCCTGCTTGCCGCCTTCTCGGCCCACCGCCTCATGCGCGCCACGCCGTTCCGCCGCGCAGTGCCCGATTGGGCCAGTTGGACCAATCCGCGCTTTCCCATGGGTCTGGCCCTGACGGGTATGCTGATTTTCTATCTCTTGACCGCGATCTGGCTTAATTCTGCCGCGGTTCACTAGTTTATAAGGCGCAGGCTCCAGACTGCCCGAACGGCAGCCTGCCCAAAAACCGACTGCACGAAACCTGAGGTGTGGCCATGAATATTCAGACGACCACCGGTGTCATCGCGCCTTCGCCGCCCCGGACGCTGGTCGAGGTTGGCATCAACACCGTGATGATGCGTGACATCCTGCTCAAGACCATGTTCCGCATGAACCTTGACCTTGTGACCGTCATAGCCCGGGTCATCTGCCTGCCCAATACGCTGACCCAGGAACTGGTCGACCTGGCCCGCACCCAAAGGCTGCTCGAAGCGACGGGCACGCTGCATGCCACGTCGGGCAACGAAATGGGTTATCAGTTGACCGATGCCGGCAAGGCCCGCGCGCTCGATGCCCTGTCCCAGTCCGAGTATTACGGCGCCATGCCCATTCCGCTGGCGGCTTATGGCGAACAGATGAAGCATCAATCCGTGCGCAACATGCGCATGACCCGGACCGAGCTGACGAAAGGCATGGGCCATCTGATCCTGCCCGACGATCTGATCGACAATCTCGGCCCTGCCGTCACCTCGGGCCGCTCGATCCTGATGTATGGCCCCCCTGGCAACGGCAAGTCCTCGATCTCGAACGGGATCCGGGCCGCGCTGGGTGACAAGATCTACATTCCGCGTGCCATCGAATATTCCGGTCAGGTCATCACCGTCTTTGACCCGATCGTCCATTCCAAAGCCGAGGAATCGGTGGATGATCCGACCTCGCTGCGCCGCAGCGCCGGCCGCTTTGACAACCGCTATGTCTTTTGCGAACGCCCCTCGGTCGTGACCGGCGGTGAGTTGACGCTGGACATGCTGGATCTGAAATACAACCCCGTGGCCCGCACCTATCAGGCGCCGCTGCAGCTCAAATCCTCGGGCGGCATCTTCATCGTCGATGACCTTGGCCGTCAGTCCGAACCGCCGCAAAAGCTTGTGAACCGCTGGATCGTGCCACTGGAAGAAAGCCGCGACATCCTTGCCCTGCAATCGGGCGAAAAGTTCACCGTGCCCTTCGACACACTCGTGATCTTCTCGACCAACTTCCACCCCAACACGATCTTTGACGGCGCGGCCCTGCGACGCATCTTCTTCAAGATCAAGGTCGACGGGCCCAGCCAGGACAATTTTCTCAAGATCTTTGCCATGGTCGCGCGCAAGAAAAAGATGCCGCTCGACGAGGCGACGCTTTTGCACCTGCTCAAGGTCAAATATCCGACGATCGAGAACAACTATGCCAACTACCAGCCGGTTTTCCTGATCGACCAGATGATCTCGATCTGCGATTTCGAAAACATCCCCTATCAGATGAGCCCCGAGCTTATCGACCGCGCCTGGGCCAACATGTTCGTGCGCGAAGAGACGATCGCCCGCTAAAGCGTGTCGCGTTCGACCAGATTCGGGCATTCACTTGAACGCGACACGCTCTAGACCCTTCCCTGCCTTCCCCAACCGGCCCAAAGCCGATCAGGCCCGCGCCTGCAACCCAGGCACGTCCGTGTGGCACCTGCTAAAGTCATGGCCGGTCACAACACATCCCGTCTGATCCACCTGAAAGGCTCCACCAGCGTTCCTGGCCCTTCACATCGGCCCAAATACTCCGGGGTCAGGGGCAAAGCCCCTTGATTTTTAACAGAAAAATCGCGACCTACTCCAGCCTGACCGCCGTATAGGCCACCTTCGCCCCACCCGCCGCCGGAACCGCCTCGCTTTTCAGGATCACGCGCATCTCCGGGCTCAGAAATTGGGTCGTGGTCGTCACCGGCTGGTCATCCAGATAGGTCGTCACCACAACCACCAAGGCGGCATAGGCGCATTTGCCCACCATGACCTCCTCCTGCCCCAGCACCTGCCCCTCGGCCCGATAGGGCAGCGCAGCACCGCCCCCGGACGCCATCGACCCCTTCAGATCGAAACGGAACCCCGGCACCATCTGCCCCAGGCCCGGCAGGTGCGTGCTCCAGCGCCATTCCGTCGCCCGTGCCCCCTGCCGGCCCAGCTTGGGGAACAGCATCAGATGGGACTTGGTCACTGAATCCTGATAGCCCTCATAGGGCGAGGTAAAGGTCACATCGTCGCCATGGTGCTGGATGATCGTGACGACCCGCCCGTCGCTATAGCCGATCCGCTTGGGTGCCCCGGTGAAACAACCTTCTTCTGCCGCCGCAGGCAGTGCCATCAGGGCCAAAGCCATCAATGACCGTGCCATCAAAACGAACCGCATCCTATGCTCCCTTGTCAAAAAGCCGCACGCCGCTTTCGGTCACCACGGCGTCCAGTGGCTGGTCATGTCGGTCAATCGGCACCTCGGCCACCTCTTGCGCATCAAAGGCAAATCCCACGGCCACCACCGAATGGCGCGCCCGCAAAGCCGCCAGCGTGCGGTCATAAAACCCGCCGCCATACCCCAACCGGTAACCCCGCGCGTCAAAGGCCAGCATCGGCACGATCACGACCTCTGGCTCGATCCACGGCCCTTCCTGCGGGATCAGCGCGCCAAACTCCCCCGCCACCATCACCACCCCCGGCCCCCAGTTGCGAAACCGCAAAGGCGTGGCCGCCGCCAGGATCACCGGCACGCCCACCGGGCCCTGATGCACCGTCATGGCCGGCAAGGGGTCGATCTCGGTCCGCATCGGCATATAGCCCGCCAGGGCCCGCCCGCGCT
>JAYSWK010000588.1:0-2870 GCA_043718085.1 Rhodobacterales bacterium | reverse complement strand
TCACCTCCCGCGTGTCGGGCGATGAGAAAAAGCGCAAGGCAGCCTGGTCCGCCGCAGCCCATCTGGGCGGCAAGGATCTGTCGCTGTGGACCGCGGCCTATCCGTCGGGCTTCCAGCCCTACCGCAACTCGCATTTCAACTATGCCGAATGGGAAGCTGCCGGTTACGACCGCGCCTTTGTCGAGGATTTCCTCGGCTCGAACGCGGACAGCTACAACCACCCCAATGCCGCCATCGAACCCCGCATCCCCGGCATCTTCCAGTACTACTCGGTCGCCGAGGATGAACTGGCCAAGGGCTATGCCGGTCAATATGCCGGTGCTCAGGAAACCGCCGATGCGATTGCCGCCGCCTGGGAGAAGATCACCGACCAGATCGGCCGCGACAGCCAGATCGCGCTGTACAAGGCCAGCTTGGGCATGTGAGGAAGATGGGCCAATGGCCCATCCTACAAGACATCGGGGTGCGCTGTGATGGCGCACCCCTTTTCATTTCCGGTCGGGCACCACGCCTTGGCAGCACCTCTTGTAGGATGGGCCATCGGCCCATCTTCGCCCAAGGCCACGCAGCTCAGCGCCTGGTCACCACCACTTCCAATTGGGCGCTGCCCACGACCACGGTGCCGTCCGTGGCCCGGTCCATCTGCCCGATCAACGCCAGAAAATCAGCCTCCACTGCCGCCTTGCCGGCATCGGGCAAACTGGCAAAGGCCTTCAGCACGGGCCCGTACCACTGGCGGAACACATCGACGACATGCTGCGGCGAGCGGTAGCGGAAGGCAAAGCTGGTCTCGCCGCCCAGTCCCTTGGGCAAGACCTTGACGGTGCGGGTCAATTGCCCGTTCTGCTCCATCTCCTTCAGCCGCCGCGACAGAAGGGTGGGGAATATGCCCGGCACGCCGCGATGGATTTCGCTCAACCGCGTGGCCGCGACCGCGACCGGCGACACAGTCCACAATCTGTAGTGCCACCCCGCCAAAGGCACAGGGCCAAAACTCGCCCCTTCCCAGTCCGCCATCGCCCCGCTAGAGTGTGTCGCGTTCAATCGAATTCCCTTTGCCTCCCGAACGCGTTTGCTGTCGCAATCGCTGCCTCGGGGGGCAAAGGGAATGCATGAATTCAGTCAAACGCGACACGCTTTAACATGCTGGAATGACGGGGCAAGGGATGACGCGATGAGCGAAGGCGACCTGCTGCACATCGTGACCAATGACAATATCGGGCCTGGCCGGGCGCAGGCGGGGCGCGTGGTCATCTGGGGCTCGGTTGCCGTTCTGGCATTGGTGGCGGTGCTGCAATGCCTGCAGCTTTATGGCGGGCGCAACTTTGGCTTCACCTCGTGGCGACCCACGCTTTACGCCTATGTCCTGTTCGCGGTCTGCCTGTGCTGGGGCCAGGTTCTGACCAAGGGCGAACATGGCAAGCGCATCCTTTTCGTGCTGCCGGCCGCACTTTTCGTGATCTCGCTCGTGGTCTTTCCCTTGCTGTTCGGCCTGATCATCGCCTTTTCCGACTGGAATCTGTCCAGCCCGGATGGCCGCCAATTCAATGGCCTGGACAATGTGCGCCAGATGTGGGCCGACCCGTTCTATTGGAACGCCCTGACCAACATGATCTGGTATGTGCTGGCGATCCTGCCCGAATATGTTGTGGCGTTCGGCCTGGCCCTGATGCTGAATGCCGAAATCAGGGCGCGGAAATTCTTTCGCGTGGCCTTCCTGATGCCGCTCATGCTTTCGCCTGTGGCCGTGTCCTGGATGATCGGCAAATCCATGCTCGAGCCGCGGTTCGGTCCCTTGGCCTCGCTTGCCCGGCTTTTGGGCTGGCAAAACCCGTCCTTCTTCGAAAGCTCGTGGATGGCCAAGACGATGATCATGCTGATGGATGCCTGGACCTTCATCCCCTTCATGATGATCATGCTTCTGGCCGGCCTTCAGGCCATTCCCAAAGAGCTGACCGAGGCGGCCCGCGTCGACGGCGCCCGTGGCTGGCGTGCGTTCTGGGAGGTGACCTTCCCCCTGATGCTGCCGGTGTCGATCACCGCTGTGCTGATCCGCCTGATCTTCAAGCTGAAGCTGGCCGATATCATCATCAACGTCACCTCGGGCGGGCCGGGTGGGGCGACCGACAGCGTGACCTCGTTCATCTTCCGCGAATACCGCGACCGTTCGAACGTGGGCTATGGCACGCTTCTGGCCATGTTCTACCTTCTGATCATCATTGTCGTGATGACCGTGCTGATGAAACTCGCCGACCGCTTCATGAGGCCGAAATTCTGATGACCACGCAGATCTTCCACGACAGCACTACCGACCTGTCGCACCGCGCCTCATGGTGGACCAGCCGCAGCCTGATCTATGGGGCTTTGGCTTTATGGGCGTTCATTTCGCTGTTCCCGATCTATTGGACCATCACGACCAGCTTCAAGATGGCCCCCGATGTGATGAAGGGCAGCCTGGTGCCCTGGGTCGATTTCACCCCCAAATGGCTGGGGTGGAAATCGCTGGGCCTGTCGCCGCAGACCATATTCACCGAATCGACCGTGCGGGCCGAGTTTCTGCGCCGCTTCACGAATTCGGTCGTCATCTCTTTGTCGTCCTCGGTGCTGGCCGTCATTCTGGGCAGTCTGGCGGCTTACGGCCTCAGCCGGTTCAGCTACAAGTTTCTGTGGATGAAGAACGAGGACATCTCGTTCTTCTTTCTCAGCCAGCTGATCCTGCCGCCGGTGGTGCTGGCCCTGCCCATGCTGGTTTTGTACAAAGAGGTGGACCTTCTGGACAGCCGCGTCGGCCTGATCGCGCTTTATACCCTGTCCGTCCTGCCCATCGTGGTCTGGATCATGCGCGACCAGTTCGCCGGCATCCCGACCGA
>JAYSWK010000587.1:0-7158 GCA_043718085.1 Rhodobacterales bacterium | reverse complement strand
GGACCACGGTTTGAAACAATCCCCGCCCGGATCGCGCGGACAACGGGCGGGGATCACCCAAGGACATGCGATGCCCAAGACCCAATTTCCGCCCGCGATCAAAAGCCGTCCGGTCTATGGCGAGCTTGCCCCGCGCATCGGCAGCCTGCATCTGATCGTGGCCGATGGCGAGGGCGCGGCTGCGGTGTGCGACCTTTTCGCCAGGCCGGGCGGCGATGCCATGCTGGCAAGCGCCCATATCCAGTACACGCCGGGCCCGAACGGCCATGACGAATGGCCCCGCGTCAAGGCGCTGGGGGCGGCCCAGGCGCACCGCGCCCCGACGATCCCGACCCTTCTGACCCGGCTTGCCCGCGTGCTGCAGGACGCCCATGCCGGAGCGCAGGTTTACCTTGCGGGCAGCGAGCCTTTGATGGGTCAGGCCGAGCGGGACATCATGGCGACCGGGTTTCCCCATAGCGACATCCAGAAGGAACATCGCGGATCCACCGTGCGGCGCGTGCAATGCGTGCATTGCAAGGGTGTCACCGAAAATGTCCGCACCGACCCGTTCCAATGCGCCCATTGCGGGCTGCATCTGTTCGTGCGCGACCATTACTCGCGCCGCGTCGCGGCCTTTCAGGGCGTGAACATCGACGCGGAAGACCCGGGAAAAGTGCCCGCGGCGGTGGAGCGTTTCCAATGAGCGGTGGTGCAAAACTGGCGGTTCGCGTGGCCGAGGTGGTGCGCGTCAACGATCTGATCACCCGGTTCCGTTTCGTCGCCCGCGACGGCGGGGACCTTCCTGCCTTTTCCGCGGGCTCGCATGTCGTGGTCGAGATGGATGATCATGGCACGCGCCGCCTGAACCCCTATTCGCTGATGTCCGACCCCGAGGATCGGTCGGGCTACGAGATATCGGTCCGGCGCGATGATCAGGGCCGGGGTGGGTCGCTTTACATGCATGGCCATGTGGTGCCGGGGATGGAGATGGTGCTGAGCCATCCGATGAACCTGTTTGCCCTGGACAACCGCGCGCGCAAGCATCTGATGATTGCCGGCGGCATCGGCATCACGCCTTTTCTGGCCATGACCAAGCAGCTGAGCCATTTCGGCGGCAGGTTCGAGCTGCATTACGCCGCGCGCAACCGCGCCCTTGGCGCCTATATGCCCGAACTGACAGCGGCCCATGGCGACAAGGTGCACTGTTATTTCGACGACGAGGGGATGCAGCTCCCGCTGGCCGCGCTGTTGGCCCGCCAGCCCATCGGCACGCATCTTTACGTTTGCGGGCCGAAGGGGATGCTGACCTGGGTGCGCGGCACCGCCGAAGCGGTGGGCCTGCCCGCCCATGCCGTGCATTTCGAGGAGTTTCTTGCACCCGGATCGGGTCTGGTCTTTCAGGCCCGGCTTGCGGTGTCGGGCAAGACCGTCACAGTGGGCACCCATCAGTCGCTTTTGGAGGCGATGGAGGCTGCCGGGGTCGATGCGCCCTATCTGTGCCGGGGCGGGGCCTGCGGCCAATGCGAGACCAATGTGCTGGCCTGTGAGGGCAAGATCCTGCACCGCGACCATTGGCTGCCCCCCGAGGAGCAGGCCAGCAACACCAAAATCATGCCCTGCGTCAGCCGCTTTGCAGGCCGGACGCTGGTCATCGAGAGGTAACGTGATGGAAACCAGCCATTACCGGCGGTTGGCTGAGCGGGATCAGGTGACGCTCCAGAGGAGCGTCGCCCCCGCTCATGCGGAAGGATGCAACAATCCCGCCTCAAGTCAAACTGCCAGAGGGCGGCGCACGACCCGGCGGGCGAGAAGCGCCCTCCCTGCGGGGGTCGGGCCGTGCCATTGGTCACTCGAACCAATGGCGTATCCAACGGCACACCCGGTCGCCTTGAGCGACCTGGCGGACAAGGGGAATCGCTGCGCTGTGGCTTCGGCCAGTGCCTCAGCCATGGCAGCGTCAAATGAAGACTTCACATGGAGGGCCGCATGAGCCTGGATTTCAAGCCCGATTTCGGCGGCTACTTCAAGGACGAGACCTTCTCGGGCGATTATTCGTTCAAGAACTCGGCGGCGGCGGTGCGGCGCTTTCCCTTCCCGTTCGACCGTGACGAATACATGTATTCGGTCAATATCGAGCCCCATGTGCGCGGCCGCAAAGGGTCGGTCTTCGAAAACCCGTTTGACGTGGACGAACATTACGTCAGCGAGCTGCGCGACCGGGCACGGGTGCTGGACAAGGATCCTTTGCGCTGCCAAAGCCTGCCGCATATGGATCTGGCGGGGTGGGACCTGTTGGAACTGATCATGGAAAATCTGGCGACGGACTATCCGCAATGGTTTCATCTGACCAAGTCGGGCAATGACTGGCACTGGATCAACAAGCCCCTGGGGATCGACCAGACATTCACCTTTCTGGACAATTCCACCCTGCCTTACGGGCCGATGGAATATGTCACCCGTCAGATGCAGGGCGATTTCACCTTGCAGGACGAACGCGAGAACAATCTGTGGGTCGATGCCGGGATGGTGACGACCCAGGCGGATTGGTCGCTGGATTTCGACATCGGGATGAACTTTCACGAATGGCACGCCCCGGTGCCTTTGGCCCATGAAAAGCAGGTTTTCGACCGGGCGCTGAAGTTTCTGTTGAAACTGCAGCACGGCTCGCCGGTGCGGCGGTTGAACTGGACGATGACGGTCAATCCATTGCTGGACACCGCGCCCGAGACCTATCCCGAATGGGGCCCGGACCGCACGACGCTGACGCCTGCTAATATGGGCGACAAGATGCATCTTCGGGTCGAATTGCAGGCGCTGTTCCGCCTGCCACGGTCCAACGCCATCTGCTTTTCGATCCGGGCCTATCTGGGCAAGTTTGGCGAACTGGTCACCCAGCCCAAATGGGGGCGCCGGTTGCACCGGGTGGTGCGCGATCTGCATCCCGATCTTGCGGCCTACAAGGGCTTTTTGCGCAACCGCGATGCCATGGCCCTGTGGCTTGGGCAGTATGACGATGGTGCGGCGACCTCGCCCGGGATCTGGCCGGAGGAGTGATGGCCAGCCCAGCCAAGCCCCTGACCCTTGGCTTCCTGATGTTTCCGGGCTTTCCGATGGCGTGCCTGACATCCGCCATCGAACCCCTGCGCGCCGCCAATGAAATCACCGCCAGCCGCGCCTTCGCCTGGGTGCTGCTGGCCGAGACGATGGAACCGGTCCGCTCTAGCGCCGAGGTGCGCTTTACGCCGGATCTGACGCTGGACGCGGCGGGGGGGATCGATCAGATCTATCTGCTGTCCCCGCCCACCGCGCGCTTCAACGACAACCGCCACGGGCCTGCCCTGTTGCGCAGGCTTGACCGGGCCGGGGTGGTGCTGGGGGCCTTTTCCGGCGGGATCTTTCCGCTGGCCCGGTCGGGCGTCATGGGCGGGCATGGCTGTTCGGTCCATTGGTGCTATGAGGCGGCCTTCAAGGCGGAATTTCCGCAGATCGAAGCGACCGAAACCGTGATCCTGCGCGACCGGCGGCGCATCACGGCGTCGGGTGCGGGCGCGGTCTTTGATCTGATGCTGCGGCTGATCGAAGAACGCCTGGGCCGCGACACGATGACCGAGGTGGCCTGCTGGTTCCAGCATCCTTTCGTGCGCGACGAGGATGCCCGGCAAAAGGTGCCGGTGGCGCGTCTGGGCGGCACGGCGGACGCGCTGCCCGAACCGATCCGCGAGGCGATCCGCCTGTTTGACGCCCATATCGAGGATCCGCTGCGCATCCCCGATGTCGCCACTGCCTTGGAAATGTCCGAACGCAATTTCGAGCGGCTGTTCAAGCGGGAGACCGGGCAAAGTCCGTTGCGCTATTACCGCCTGATGCGCCTGTCCAAGGCGCGCCAAAGGGTGCTTTATTCGACCGATACGCTGACCGAAATTGCGGCCTCGGTCGGATATCCACGCTCGGGCCCGATGGCGCGGCACTATGCCCTGGCCTTTGGCGTCAGCCCGCAATCGGAACGCCGCGCGCTAAGCGGGTTGCGGGGCCTTGGGGGCAGTGCGCCGCCCGATGCCTGAAGCTGACAGGAAAGCTGAAATTCCGCAGCGCGGACCTGTCAGACCGCCAGCCAGCCTATTCCGGCAAAGACCAGGGCAATGGCCGGCCATTGGCGTGGGCGGACACCCTCGCCCAGCAGCGCCCAGGCAAGAAGAATGGTCACGACGCCGAACAACGAGGCCGCGACGGCGGCATATTCGGCATGGGGCAGACCGCCCGCCAGCATGACAAGGCCCAATGCCAGCGTGTCCAGAAGCCCCATCGCCAGCAAAAGCCGCCAGTTGCGCCGGACCGGGGCCAGCGAGGGGCGGCTTAGAGCGGGATGGGTTTGCATGGTCGCGGGAAACGCTGCCTCTCGCATTCGCTCGAACGCGTTTCCCGATGGGGTTTGCTTCCATGAAAACCCATCCCGCTTTAGCACCAAAGGCACCACAAGCGCCCCGGCGGCCGTGACGCGGGTCACGACGCCTGCGGCCAGCGACTGGCCGCCAACCGAGGCGGCCTGACCCAAGGCAAAGGTCAAGGCAAAGCCCGTAGCTCCCAGCGCCGCCCACAAAAGGGCAGGGCGGAGCGAACCCTGGGTGCGGTCGGCCTCTTCGGCCATCAGCGCGACCAGGGCCACACCGGCCACAATGGCCAGAACGGCCAGCCAATCGCCGCGCGTCACCTCGGCCCCGAACATCATCGCCAGGAACAGTGACAGCATCGGATAGGCCCCAAGGACCGGCGAGACGAGCCGTGCCGGGGCCAAAGCAAAGGCGCGGAACAGGCCGATATAGGCCGCAAGATAGGCAAGACCCGCCAGTGCGGCCAACAGGGTGGCCCGCCCCGAAAGACCGGACAGATCGCCCCCCGCCAGAAGGAAAAGCACAGGTGCCCCGGTCAGCCCGATGACCAGGATCTGGCCCAGCACATTCGGCCCGTCCGAAATGCGCCGCACCATAATGTCATGCAGCCCCCAGCACAGCGCCGCCCCCAAGCCACATATCAAGGCCAGCATGTGATCCTCTGCTTTATCTTGCGTCTGACCGGGTCTCGCATTATTCTTCTCAATGAACAAGTTTTACGGGCAATAAAAATCGCCCGCAGGAGGCGTGATGCTTGACAGTCCTTATCCCCAGGTCATTCCCGGCCCGCCGCGTCCCAGCCGCATCCTGACACCGCAAAGCCTGCTGCGCCAGCCCGGCCATGAGCGGCATGTCGTGCCGGGGGGCGGGGCGCTGGTTCTGCCCATGGCGCCGGGTGACCGGGTGCGCATCGTCAATGACGAGGGCGCGCAGCCCTGCGAACTGGTGGCGGCCGACCATGGGGGGCGCTGCGATGCCGCCTTGCTGGGCCTGTCCGCCAATTCCACGGCCGAGGGGCTGAAGGCCCTGCTGGCCCAGGGCGATCTGGCGGGCGAGGGCCTGGGCCGCGTGCGTCAGGGCCTAGCGCGGCGCGGGATCGATCTGGCCAAGGCGGGGGCTGTCCAGCTTTTCGACCGCGCAACCCCGGCCAAAAGCGCGGAAACCCTGACCTTCACCGCCGAGGGCTATCTGGTCGTGGCGGCGCCTGGTGCGCCCATGTCGCCTTGGGTGCAGGAAACCTCCACACAACTGACCGTCCATGTCACCCGCGCCAACCCTGGATTTCGCGGCACCTTTGATCTGCCCGATCCCTTGGCCGACCCGGTGCAAGAGCTGCGGATCAAAAGTTCGACCGCGCGGTCCTATCTGGTCAAGGCCGGGGAATACATCCAGATCCTGGATGTCGATGGCCGCCAGATGACGGATTTCCAGTGCTTTTCGGCGCGCAAGCTGGACCGCGGGTTGCAGCGCCCGCTGGATGTGACCACCTCGCGCACCTTCATGGGCCACGCCTATTCGATGCCGGGTCTGCATTCGAAATATTTCGATCAGGATTTCGAACCCCTGGTCGAGGTTTATCAGGATACCGTGGGCCGCCATGACGCCTTTGCCATGGCGTGCAGCCCGAAATACTATGACGACATCGGCTATCCCGGCCACATCAACTGTTCGGATAATTTCAACCATGCTTTGCGCGGCCACGGGGTCGAGGCGCGGCCCGGCTGGATGGCGGTCAACTTCTTTTACAACACGTTCATCGCTGCCCATGGCGTTCTGGGCAGCGACGAGGCGTGGTCGCGCCCCGGTGATTACGTGATGATGCGGGCGCTGACCGATCTTGTCTGCGTCTCGTCCGCCTGCCCGGATGATACGACGGCGGGCAATGGCTGGAACCCGACCGATATTCATGTCCGCGTCTATGCGGACAAGGAACGCTTTTCCCGCGCCGTGGCCTGGCGCACGACCCCCGATGCGGAGCCCAAGATGAGCAAAGAGACAGCCTTTCACGCGCGCACCGGGGTGCTGACGCGCAACATGGTGGAATACAAGGGCTATTGGCTGCCGCAGGCCTACCGCGAGGGGCCGATTGCCGAATACTGGGCCTGCCGCCAGAAGGTCGCGGTCATTGATCTGTCACCCTTGCGCAAATGGGAGGTGACGGGGCCGGATGCCGAAGCCTTGCTGCAATATTGCCTGACGCGGGATGTAAAGAAGCTTTCCCAGGGTCAGGTGGTCTATTCCGCCATGTGCTATGACCATGGCGGCATGATCGACGACGGCACCTTGTTCCGCCTGGGGCAGGACAATTTCCGCTGGATCGGCGGGGACGACTTTGGCGGGGTCTGGCTGCGCGATCAGGCCGAAAAGCTGGGGCTGAAGGTGCTGGTGCGGTCGTCCACCGACCAGTTGCACAACATCGCCGTGCAGGGGCCGAATTCGCGCGAACTCCTGTCCCGCATCATCTGGACCGCTGTCACCCAACCGGCGGTGACGGAACTGGGCTGGTTCCGCTTTGCCGTGGCCCGTCTGGGCGGGCCGACCGGCGCGCCTTTGGTCGTGTCGCGCACCGGATACACGGGTGAATTGGGGTATGAGATCTTCTGCCACCCCAAGGATGCCGAAGCGGTCCATGACGCGGTGATGGCGGCGGGGGCAGACCTAGGGGTTCTGCCCATGGGCCTGGCCGCTCTGGACATGGTGCGCATCGAGGCCGGGCTGATCTTTGCCGGTTACGATTTCAGCGACCAGACCGATCCGTTCGAGGCGGGCATCGGCTTTACCGTGCCCT
>JAYSWK010000586.1:0-2874 GCA_043718085.1 Rhodobacterales bacterium | reverse complement strand
CCATCACCACCAAGGTCACGCTGAACGTCACCGGCGCTTCTGCGGCGGCGATCGAGGCTGTGGCGGCCGCTGGCGGCACGCTGAACGTGGCCCCGGCGCTGGAGCCGTTCGGCAAGTCGGTGCGTAAAACGGCGTAAGGGTCCCGTCGGGGATTGTAGACGTCCCAAGGACGGCTTACATCACCACAAGTTTTCCCGCGCCGCCGACCGGAAAACCGGATCGGCGGCGTTTTCGCAATGACCCAGAGGCGTTTTACCATGGCATCAGCCGCCGAACAGATGGCCGCGAACCTATCGTGGGGGGCGCTTGGCAAGGCGACCGACCTGCGCCAGCGCATCTTTTACACCGTCCTGTTGCTGATGGTTTACCGCCTTGGCACCTTCATCCCGGTTCCCGGTATCGACGGCACGGCGTTGAAGCATTTCATGGACACGGCCGGTTCGGGCCTGAGCGGTATGCTCAGCATGTTCACCGGCGGCGCCATCAAACGCATGGGCATCTTTGCTTTGGGCGTCATGCCCTATATCTCGGCCTCGATCATCGTGCAGCTACTGGCCTCGATGGTCCCGGCGCTGGAACAGTTGAAGAAAGAAGGCGATCAGGGCCGCAAGAAGATCAACCAATACACCCGTTATGCCACGGTGGGTCTGGCCGCCTTCCAGGGCTGGGCGATTGCCGCCTCGATCGTGGCGGGTGGGCTCGCGTCCGACCCGTCGCTGTTCTTCAAGCTCAGCTGCGTCGTCACCCTGGTCGGGGGCACCATGTTCCTGATGTGGCTGGGCGAGCAGATCACCGCCCGGGGCATCGGCAATGGCGTCTCGCTGATCATCTTCACCGGCATCGTGGCCGAGATCCCCGCCGCCTTGGCGCAGTTCCTGAGCCAGGGTCGCACCGGGGCCACCTCGCCCGTGGTCATCATCGGCACGATACTGGGCGTGGTCGCGGTCATCGCCTTTGTCGTGTTCATGGAGCGTGCCCTGCGCAAGATCCATATCCAGTATCCCCGCCGCCAGGTCGGCATGAAGGTCTATGACGGCGGTTCGTCGCATCTGCCGATCAAGGTCAACCCGGCCGGCGTGATCCCGGCGATCTTTGCCTCGTCGCTGCTGCTTTTGCCCTCGACCTTTGCCACTTTCGCCAATGCCCAGACCAGCCCGGTCATGGCCACGCTTCTGGCGTTCATGGGGCCGGGTCAGCCGCTTTATCTGTTGATCCAGGGCGCGCTGATCGTGTTCTTTGCCTATTTCTACACCGCCAACGTGTCCTTCAAGACCGATGACGTGGCCGAGAACCTGAAAAACCAGAATGGTTTCATCCCCGGCATTCGCCCCGGCAAGAAGACGCAGGACTATCTTGATTATGTGGTCAGCCGCATTCTGGTGGTCGGTTCGGCCTATCTGGCCCTGGTCTGCTTTTTGCCCGAGATCCTGCGTCACCAGTTCGCCATTCCGTTCTATTTTGGCGGAACCTCGGTGCTGATCGTCGTGTCGGTGACCATGGACACGATCAATCAGATCCAGTCGCATATGCTGGCCCATCAATACGAAGGTCTGATCGAACGCTCGCAACTGCGCGGCAAGAAACGGTCGGGCAGCACGAAGGCACCTGCGCGGCGCTAGAGCGGTTCTGGTTATGACGGAAACAAGAACATCGGAAAACGCGTTCGAGTGAAACGAGAGGCAGCGATTTCCGATTCCATCGAAACCTGAACCGCTTTAGTCTGCGGCGGGAGGGGGTCTGAAACGAACGGGGGGGCCAGATGGTCAATATCATACTTCTTGGGCCACCTGGGGCGGGCAAGGGCACGCAGGCCGAACGTCTGGTCACTGGCCGTGACATGGTGCAGCTTTCGACCGGCGACATGTTGCGCGAAGCCAAGTCCTCTGGCACCGAAATGGGCCGCAAGGTTGCCGAAGTGATGGAGCGCGGCGCCCTTGTAACGGATGAGATCGTCATTGGTCTGATCGAAGAGAAACTCGTCAAAGGCGCTGCGGGCGGCTTCATCTTTGACGGCTTTCCTCGCACGCTGAAGCAGGCGGATGCCCTGGCCGACCTTCTGGCCAAGAAGGGTTTGGCGTTGGATGCCGTGGTTGAGCTCGTGGTCGATGACGCCGCCCTTGTGGGCCGCATCGTCAAGCGTGCGGAGGAGGCGCGGGCCAAAGGGCTGGCCGTCCGCAAGGATGATACGCCTGAGGTCTTTGAAGTGCGTTTGCGTGAGTATTACAAGAATACCGCGCCATTGATCGGCTATTACTGGGCGAAGAAAAGCCTGCGCCAGGTCGACGGAATGGCGGATATGGGTGCTGTTGCCACGGCGATTGCGAAAGTTCTTGACAGGGGTTGAGATTTCCCCATCGGCGGCCTTGACGGTATCCCGAAAAGCCCATACAGCACGGCGTCCCGCTGCGGAATCACTTCGCGGCGGGTATTCGTTTCCGATGGGGCCAAATCCCATCGGGTTGTGAAAAAAGGTTCTGGCACCACGGAACCGCAACGAAAAGGAAAACGCGTTTGGCACGTATTGCTGGCGTTAACATCCCGACTGCAAAGCGGGTACCCATTGCACTTCAATATATCCACGGCATCGGCCCTGATGTGGCCGAGAAAATCTGCGAAGCCAACAAGATCGACCGCGCCCGCCGCGTCAATCAGTTGACCGACGCGGAAGTTCTGGCGATCCGCGAATATATCGATGCGAATTTCACGGTCGAGGGCGACCTGCGTCGTGAAACCTCGATGAACATCAAGCGTCTGATGGACCTTGGCTGCTATCGCGGCCTGCGTCACCGCAAGGGCCTGCCGGTCCGCGGTCAGCGCACCCATACCAACGCTCGCACCCGCAAAGGCCCCGCAAAGGCCATTGCCGGCAAGAAG
>JAYSWK010000585.1:0-2880 GCA_043718085.1 Rhodobacterales bacterium | reverse complement strand
TGGGAAAGGCGGGTTGTTTCGGCATCGGCAAGCCTCCTCGTGCGGATGCCCAAGCCTATCAGATCAGGCGGAACGTGGCAGGTTTTTCAGACGTTCCTTAAGTTCATTTGCTACCGTGGGTATGGTGTACATACTGGCGGCAAGCATGAGCAAGTCTACGACTTAATTGAAAAATTTCGATCCGTCCTCACGATGCGGCAGATCGGCCTAGTGCCGGAGATTACAATTCGTGATCTCGGCGTTAAGTTGCATTATGGCGACGGCAAAGAGATCGACCTTTCACTGCTTCATCTATTCTCAAGCGCATACTATTTGTGCAACTCGCCAAATGTTCGAGAACTCGAGAGGCATATCTCGGCGATGCAAGCTAAAGGTAGTTGATTTTGCCTAAACCAGAAATAGGGCGCTAATTTATGGCGATCACTTTCTCGACGTTTCGCCGATGAGGTAGGCGATGAATGCGCATCCTAGGAGGGATAGGGTGCATGATCTCACGCACCGCTCATGCGGCCCTTGCCGCGGCCACCGCCTCTTCCAGTATCCCCATCGCCTCGGCAAAATGCGCGTCGGGAATGGTGATTGGCGCCAGGAAGCGGACTACGTTGCCGTAGACGCCGCAGGTGAGGAGGATCAGGCCGCGCTTTTGGGCCTCGAGCCTCACGCGGGTGGTGAAGCCAGCGTCGGGTTCATGCGACGTGGGGTTGGCGAATTCGACGGCGACCATGAAGCCGGGGCCGCGGATGTCGGTGATCTCGGGGGTGGTGGCGCGGATCATTTCGAGGTGTTGTTTCAGACGGGAGCCAAGCTCGTTGGCGCGGGAGCAGAGCTGCTCCTCCTCGATCACGTCAAGGACGGCGTTGGCGGCGGCGATGCCGAGGGGGTTGCCGCCATAGGTGCCGCCAAGGCCGCCGGGGTGGGCGGCGTCCATCAGGCTGGCTTTGCCGGTCAGGGCGGCGAGGGGCAGGCCGCCGGCGAGGCCCTTGGCCATGGTGGTGATGTCGGCGGCGACGCCGTAGCTTTCCATGGCAAAGAGCGTGCCGGTGCGGGCGAAGCCGGTTTGCACCTCGTCGGCGATCATCACGATACCGTGGTCGTCGCACAGTTTGCGGATGGCGCGGACGAGGTCGGCGGGGGCGGGGTAGAAGCCGCCTTCGCCCTGCACGGGTTCAAAGATGATGGCGGCGACGCGGGAGGGGTCGAGGTCGGCCTTGAAAAGCTTGGTGATCCCGGCCATGGCGTCGGCGGTGGTGACGTTGTGGACTTCCTGGGGGAAGGGGACGTGGTAGACGTCGGGCAGCATGGCGCCGAAGCCCTTTTTGTAGGGGTCGACCTTGCCGGTGAGGGACATGCCGAGAAGGGTGCGGCCGTGAAAGGCGCCGCCGAAGGCGATGACGGCGTTGCGCCCCGTCGCGATGCGGGCGACCTTGATGGCGTTCTCGATCGCCTCGGCGCCGGTGGTCACGAAGACGGTCTTCTTGGGCCAATTGCCCGGCACTGCGGCATTCAGACGCTCGGCCAGGCGGACGTAGTTTTCGTAGGGAAGGACCTGGTGGCAGGTGTGGGTGAAGCGCGAAAGCTGTTCGGTCACGGCGGCCATGACCCTGGGGTGGCAATGGCCGGTGTTGACCACGGCGATGCCGGCGGCAAAGTCGATATAGCGATTGCCCTCGACATCCCAGACCTCGGAGTTCAGGGCCCGGTCAACATAGATCTGGGTCTGCACGCCGATGCCGGTGGAAATGGCATCCGTACGGCGGCGGGCGATATCGGCGTTTTTCATGGGGTTCTCCGCAAAATGGGATAATCGGGGGTCTGGCGTATTTGATCAAACTTTGGCCCCGGCTTCAATGCGCATCTGGCGGATTTTCGTAAAGTTATTCACCTGCCGTTAACCAATGGATGGTTGTCTGGCGGCAGGAGGTTGAAATGTCCTTTGCGTTGCGACAGACGGTGTCGGCCGATCCGGCACAGACGGGCGAGGATCCGCTGCTGTGGCTGCAGCTGATCCGTTCGCGCCGGATCGGGCCTGCGACCTTTCACCGGCTGCTGGCCGACCATGGTTCGGTCGGCGCCGCCTTGGCGGCCTTGCCTGAAATTGCGCGTGCCGCCGGGGTGGAGGATTACGAGCCGTGCCCGCTGGGCGTGGTGCGCGCCGAAATGACCCAGGCGCGGGCCGTCGGGGCGGTGATGCTGCGCTGGGGCGAGGCGGGCTATCCGGCGCTTTTGCAAGAAATATCCGATGCCCCGCCGATCCTGTGGGCGCAGGGCGATGTCGGCCTGCTGGCGCGGCCCATGGTGGCGCTGGTCGGCGCGCGCAATGCCTCGTCACTGGGTCTGCGCATGGCGCGGCGGTTGGGCGAGGGATTGGGGGCTGGGGGGCTGGTGGTGGTTTCGGGTCTGGCGCGGGGCGTGGACAGCGAGGCGCATCAGGCGGCCCTGGCGACGGGCACGGTTGCGGTTCAGGCGGGCGGGGTTGATCATATCTATCCCATGGAAAACGCAGGCCTTGCGGCAGATATTCTGGCACAGGGGTGCCGGATATCGGAACAGCCGATGGGGATGGAGCCGCAGGTGCGGCATTTTCCGCAGCGCAACCGAATCATCTCGGGTCTGGCCCGTGCGGTCGTGGTGGTCGAGGCGGCGGCGAAGTCGGGCAGCCTGATCACGGCCGAGGCGGCATTGGAGCAGGGGCGGGAGGTTTTCGCGGTGCCGGGCCATCCGTTCGACGCCCGTGCGGCGGGCTGCAACCGGCTGATCCGCGATGGCGCGACTTTGGCGCGGGGTGCGCAGGATATTCTGGAGGCGCTGGAGATCGGGTCCAAACGGGTGGCGGCACCAGAACCTGTGCTGGCCGCCGTGCCGGACCGGCGCGATTTCAAG
>JAYSWK010000584.1:0-7184 GCA_043718085.1 Rhodobacterales bacterium | reverse complement strand
CGGCGTTGTTGACCCCCGAGGCAGCCCCCTGTTCGCGATCATCGGCAAAGCGCATGACGGCGGCGGTCAAGGGCGCGATGACGGCGGCCAGGCCAAGGGCCACCACGAACATGACGGGGACGATCCGGCCAAAGAACGAACCATCCTGCGCATTCCACGCCAAAAGCCCATAGCCCAGCGCCACGCAAAACGACCCGCTGGCCATCAAAAGGCCCGGCCCATGGCGGTCGGCGAGCCGTCCCATCGGTGCCGACAGGGTGCTGATCATCAACGAGGTCGGCAGAAAGGCTGCCGTCACCCCAAGGGGCGAGATGCCCCAGGCCGAAATGGCGGTCATCGGCAGATAAAACATCACCCCGGTCATGGCGACATACAAGAACAGCGTTGCCAGATTGGCCAGGGCAAAGCTGCGGTTGGCGAACATGCCGAGCCGGATCATCGGGGCCGAGGCCATGGCCTCGCGGGTCAGGAACAGTCCCATGGCAAGGGCCGAGGGGACCAGAAGCCAAAGGCTGTCGCCTTCCCGCGTCAGGGCGGTGGCGAAAAGGCCAAGCGCCAGCGCAGCAAGGCCCGCGCCCAGAATGTCGATGGGCGTGCCGGGGCGACCCTTGTCGGGGACCGTATAGCGGGCTAGCAGCCAAAGTGCTGTCGCACCAAGGGGCAGGTTCAGGGCGAAAATCACGCGCCAGACCTCGGCCCCGCCCAGGGTCAGCAGAACCCCGCCAAGTACCGGGCCGAATGCCGTGGTGGCCGATGCCGCCGCCGCCCACAGCCCCAAGGCCGCCCCACGCTTGGCTCGTGGATAGGCGCGGGCGATCAGGGTCATGGAACCGGGCACCATGAAGGCGGCGCCGATTCCCTGGACGGCGCGGGCCAGGTTCAACTGGCCCATATCTTGCGCCAGGGTGCAAAGGGCCGAACTTGCGACAAAGGTCAGAATGCCAAAGCGGTAGACCCGCACCACGCCAAAGCGGTCCCCCATGGCCCCGCCCACCAGGATCAGCGAGGACAGGGTCAGAAAGTAGGCCCCCGCCACCCAGCTTGCCGCACTGAGCGTGCCGCCCAGCGAGGCGCGAATGGCGGGCAAGGCGATCGAGGTGACGGAACTGTCGATGAACCCCATGGACGAGGCCAGCACGGCCGCGGCCATCAGATAGCGGCGATGTTCGGGGCGGCAGATCGGATCAGAAACGAAATCGGGCGCGGAAGGATCCGGCGCCCGATCAGTGACTTGCAGCGATCCTTGGTTCAGGATCAGACGCCTTCATCCGCCGATACAGCGACAGCGCCGGGCGCGGGCAAAGCGGTGCGGCCATTGGCCAGCGGGTCATCCTGACGTTGCACCGAGCCTTCGAAATGCGCGCCCGATTCGATGGCAATGGTCTTGTGAATGATGTCACCCTCGACCCGGGCCGAGGAGGTCAGGCGCACCTTGAGCCCGCGCACCTTGCCGATCACCCGGCCGTTGACGACGATATCGTCGGCCACGATATCGCCCTCAACATTGCCTTCGACCTGAATGTCGCCCGAAGTGCGCAGATTGCCGACCACGGTCAGATCCGCGGACAGAATGGAAGCACCGGCCTTGGGCTTGGTGCTGGGCGTGAAATCCATCGAGGGTTTGGTCAATGAGGCCTCCGGCGTCTTGGGTTTGTCACCTTCGCCCGCCTTGGGACCCGGCTCGTTGATACGGCTCTTAGAAAACATTTTTCGCTGCCCTTATGAAGGTCATCGGATTGACGGCAGATCCGCTGAGACGGACCTCGTAGTGAAGATGCGTGCCGGTGGAGCGGCCAGAATTGCCCATATCACCGATCCGGTCGCCGCGCGATACTTTTTCCCCGACCTCGACCCTGATCTGCGACAAGTGGCCGTAGCGGGTTTCGATGCCAAAGGCGTGCTGGATCTTGACCAGACGGCCGTAACCGCCTTCCCAGCCGGCATAAGTCACCGTGCCATCTGCCGTGGCATAGATGGGCGATCCATAGTCGCCAGCCAGATCCTGCCCTTCGTGCATGCGGCCAGATCCATTGATCGGGTCGTTGCGATGGCCAAAGCCCGAAGTGAACCGAAAGCTCGTATGCAGGGGCAGGCCAAACGGCACCCGGAAGGCGGCAAGGCGGTACAGGTTCAGATTGTCGAGCCCCGCCAGAATGGCATTGGCGCGGGTTTCATCGGGGCTGCCGGACAGGCCCATGGTGCTGAGCGAAATCGGCGAAAGTGGCCCACCCTGGCCCGAATAGCCCGAACGCACGGCGTCGATCAGTTGATCGGGGTCCAGGCCCGCATCCCGGAACATCTTGTCCAAAGGCTCGACCGAGATGGTCAATGCCTCTTCCAGCTTGGCAAAGATCACGGCGTTGCGCGCCTCAAGCTCGGACTTGCGCCGGGCCACATCATCCGTCGCAGCCTCGGCCTTGGCGACCTCTTTTTCCTCGCTGTCGCGTTCACGCGCGGTGTCGGTCAGTGCCGAGGTCAAAAGGTCCAGCGTCATCTCGGTATCGCGGATGCGTCCGGCGTCGGAATGGGTCGAACCGGACTGCGACGACAAAGCCGAGGTCAGGCGCAGGCTTTCCATCCGGGCTTCGTCACGTTCATGGATGGTGCGGCGCAGCGTGTTCTGGATCACGTCGATCCCGGTTTCCAATTCACGCCGGCTGTCTTCGGACGCCAAAAGCCGCTCTTGCATGGCCGAAACCTCGGCCAGGGCCAGGTTGAAGCGTTCCTGCGCGCCAACCGCTTCGGCCACACGCAGATCGCGGTCATCCGACAGGGCGGTCAAGCGTTCCTCGTAAAGCGCGGTCTGACGCTGGATCTGATCACGCGACGAGCCCGATGTGACGAAATCCATCAACAGGATCGCGGTTGCGAAGATCATCCATCCCAGGGCCAGAATCCCGGCGCCGGCCCCGATCGCCTGGGTCATCGGGCGCAGCCGGATGAAGCGGGTCGCGGCGTCGGATTTCAGAAACAGACGCTGCTCTGGAAAATAGCGTTCCAGCATCAGGTTCATTCGATAGGCAAGGCGCGTCAGCACGTGTGGCAGGTCCGGTCACTGGGGAAAGGGCTTTGAAACGATTGCCCCTGCTTCCAAAGGTTTGGCGGGCGCTGGTGACGTGATTATCGACCACGTTGCGGCGCCGCAACATATTTGGACGCAGGTGCAGTTTTGACCCCGCATTTCCGCTGAGCGTCGGCAATTTCTTGCCGAAAAGGCAAATGCAGGTTAGTGCGCCAATCAGATCCTGTCGACCAGCGGCCAATAGAAATCGGGGGGAATCCCGGCCTCGGCGCGCTTTTCCTCGTTGAAGGGCGGTTTCAGCGAGCCGTGGAAATAGCGGCGGACGAGGGTGTGGAACACTTCTTTGGGGTCATCCCCGGCCCGGCCGCACAGCCAGTTGAACCATTTGGAGCCATAGGCGACATGGGCCACTTCCTCGCGGTAGATGGTTTCCAGGGCTGTGACCGGCCCCTGTTGTCCGGCGGCGCGAAAAAGGTCGATCATGCCGGGCGTCACATCCAGCCCCCGCGCCTCCAGCACCATGGGCACGACGGCAAGGCGGCCCAGCAGGTCGCCCGCCGTATCCTGCGCCGCCTGCCACATGAAAGCATGGGCGGGCATGGCGCCGTAATGGGAGCCAAGCGCCTCAAGACAATCGGACAAGAGGTTGAAATGCTTTGCTTCATCGTCGGCGGCCTGCACCCAGTCGTCATAGAAACCCAAGGGCATCGGTTGGTCCGAAAACCGCGCGATGATGTCCCAGTGCAGATCGACGGCGTTCAGTTCGATATGGGCTACGGCATGCAAAAGGGCGATGCGCCCGGTGGGCGAGCCCGGCCTGCGGCGCGGCACCTCGCGCGGGGGCAGAAGGTCGGGCTTGGAGGGGCGGGCAGGCCGCGCGGGTGGGGTGGCGCGGCCGATGTGCAGGGGCTGGCCCGCCGCACGGGCCTGACGCCAGGTTTCGGCATGGGCGCGGCCCAGCGCGGTCTTGGCCCGCCCATCGGCGGTTGTCAGCACCTGCACGGCCATTTCGGCAAGCGAGAGGCTCATCGTGCGCCGCTCAGATAGGCCAGAACCTCGGCTGCATGGCCTTTCACACGGCCGACTTTCCAGATTTTCGCGATGGTTCCTTGCGCATCAATCAGAAAGGTCTGGCGCAAAACGCCCTGCACCAGCTTGCCAAAGAACAATTTCTCGCCAAAGGCACCCCAGTCTTCCATCATCCGCCCACCGTGATCGGACAAAAGGGGCAGGGTGATGCCCATTTTGGCGCCAAAGCGGTCATGCGACTTGACGCTGTCCTTGGACAGGCCGAAAACCGTGACGCCCATGGCCTGGAATTGACTGTGCAACCCATTGAACTCCATCACTTCATTGGTGCAGGTCGGTGTGCCGTCACCCCCATAGGTGACGATCAGGACTTGCCGTCCGCGCAAGGCAGACAGGGTGACCATGTCCCCTCCGTCGCGCGGCAGAGTGAAATCGGGGGCTTTTTGACCTTCGGCGATCACGGGCGGCTCCTTGCTTTTTGTTTGGGCTTGGGCATGTGATCTAGTTGCCTTTGTTGCAAGATAAAGGCAACGGAAGAACCAGGGTTTGATCGGGCGAAAGGGTGGCAATGACTTCGGCAAAGACAGGTGGCGAGACGACCCCTGTTGGCAGTGCCGAGGGCAGGCTTGTGCTGACCAGGGCCGCGCGCAGCGATCAGCCGGTTGACGTCCATCTGCCAGACCCTGCGCCAGACCCTGCGTCAGACCCTGCACCGCAACGCCGCAAGAAGCGGCGGGTTCGCACCGGCCTGGGTGCCCGGCTTTTGCTGCTTTTGCTGGTCTTTGGCGTGGCCGCCGGGATCTATGCCATGGTCGGCAAGCCCATCGGCCTGCCGGTCTGGGCCGTGGCCGAGGTCGAGCAGCGGCTGAACCGCAGTCTGGACGGCGTGCTGACCGATGGGGCGCTGTCGATCGGCGGGATCGAGGTCATGCTGGGCGATGACTGGGTGCCGCATCTGGTGCTGGACGACGTCCGCTTGCTCAAATTCAGTGGCCAGACGCTGTTGTCCCTGCCCGAGGCGCATGTGGTCCTGGACGCCAAGGGCTTTCTTGAGGGTGCCATCCGGGCCAGAAGCGTGCGAATCGTCGGCGCGCGGCTGGCGGTGCGGCGTGACCGGCAGGGCCATTTCGATCTGGCCTTTGGTGGGGCGACGGCCGGGCCGCAGATCGACAGTCTGGCCGCCCTTTTCGATGCGGCCGACGCGGCTTTTGCCCAGCCCGGACTGGCGGATCTGACCAATATCGACCTTGAAGCCTTGTCGCTGAGCCTGACCGATCTGGGGGAAGGCAAGACCTGGGAAGTCGGGGATGGGCGGCTGAGTTTCGAAAACCGCCCCGATGAATTGGCCGCAGAACTTGGCATGTCGCTGGTTGCAGGCGGCTCGTCGCCGTCGCGGGCGGTTTTGACGGTTGTGTCGGCCAAGGGCGTCGGATCGGCCCGGGTGACGGTGCAGGTTGATGCGGTTGCCGCCAAGGATCTGGCCTCGCAGACCGCACTTCTGGGCTGGCTAGGCATTCTGGAGGCACCGATTTCGGGTGAGATCGCAGCCACGATCGACACCAGCGGCATTCAGGACATGACCGGGCGGCTGGAGATCGGCAAAGGTGCGTTGCAACCATCCCAGGGCACGACCCCCATCGCCTTTGATCAGGCCAGCATCGGGCTTGGCTATGATCCGGCGGCGGGGCGTGTGCTGCTGACGGGCTTGAGCGTGCAAAGCCAGACGCTGCGGCTGAACGCGTCCGGCCGGGCCTATATGGTGGACGCGGCGGGCCAACCCATCACCGGCGCGCTTTCGGGGCGCAGCCCTGCGGCCTTTCTGGGCCAGATCGACATCGAGGGGCTGAAGATCGATCCCGCGGGCCTGTTCGAGCAACCGATCGAATTCACCCAAGGGGCGGTGGATCTGCGGTTGCGACTGGCGCCCTTTTCGGTCGAACTGGGTCAGGTAAGCCTGAGCAAGGATGATCAGATACTTTCGATGAAAGGCGCGATCCGGGCCGAGACTGCGGGCTGGCGTTCCTCGCTGGATGTGGCGCTGAACAAGGTGTCGCTGGACGGGTTGCTGGCGCTTTGGCCGGCCAAATTGGTGCCAAACACACGGTCATGGGTCGCCAGCAACGTGCGCAATGCCGATTTGCGCGATGTGCGGGCGGCGTTGCGCATCGCCCCCGGCCAGGCGCCGCAGGTCGAACTGGGATGGACCTTTGCCGGGGCCGATCTGCGGTTCATGCAAAAGATGCCACCGGTGACGGGGGCCGATGGCTATGCCACGATTGCGGGCAAGACCTATACGCTGGTGCTGTCGAAAGGGCTGGTCATTCCACCGCAAGGCGGCACGGTCGATGTGGCGGGCACGGTCTTTGCGGTGCCCGATATCACGGTCTTTCCGGCCTATGCCGATATCCATGTCCGCGCCACATCGCCCTTGACGGCCATGCTGTCGCTGTTGGATCAGCCACCGTTCCACTATCTGGAAAAGGCGCGCCAACCGGTGACGTTGGGCACGGGCACGGCTTTTGTGGACGCGAAGATCAACCTGCCGCTGATCCAGAAGATCGGCTTTGAGGATGTAAAATATGGGGTCCGGGGGCGGGTCGAGAATTTCGCCTCGGATGTGCTGGTCAAGGGGCGGCGCATTGCAGCCCCGATTTTGAATGTCACAGCGGATCCGACGGGAATGACGATCGCCGGGCCGGGGACCATCGGGAAAGTGCCGTTCGATGTAACCTTTCGGCAGGATTTCGGCCCGACCCTTATCCCGGCACAAGTCGAAGGCGTCGTGACCCTGTCGCAGGCCGCGGTCGAGGAGTTTGGGCTGGGCCTGCCCAGATCCATGGTGTCAGGCGAGGGGCCGGGGCAGATTGCGATCACTTTGCCGCGCGACGCGGCGGGCAGCTTGCGGCTGACCTCGGATCTGAAGGGGATCGTTCTGGCGCTGCCGGAACTGGGTTGGCGCAAGGGGGCAAATGCCGAGGGCCGTCTGGCGGCCGAAGTGACCTTGGGCGAGGTGCCGCAAGTGACGGCTTTGCAGGTCGCGGGGGCGGGGCTTGTGGCCAGCGGCAAGGTCAGGCTGAAGCCTTCGGGCGGATTGGATCAGGCGCAGTTTTCCAAGGTCACTTTGGGCGGCTGG
>JAYSWK010000583.1:0-2889 GCA_043718085.1 Rhodobacterales bacterium | reverse complement strand
CAAAGCCGCGCGCGCCACGCAAGTGCCGCCTCAGTCGCCAGAAAACGGCGGGTAAACCACCGCGCCGTCACCGCATCGGCAATCGCCCCGATCCCGCCCGACCGGACCTCTGCGATGCGGGCCGCCCAGGTCTGCGGCGTGCCGATCTTGACCGCCGTGTTCGACAACACCATCCCCCGCACCAGATCCAGCCGTTTGATTGCCAGACCCTGCGCCACCAGCCCGCCCAGCGACAGCCCGACAAAGACACAATCGCGCACCGCCAGTCTGTCCAGCAGCCGCTCCGCGTCGCGGATCAGCCGCCCCCATCGCATAGGGGCCGGGTGGGCAGGAGGATTGCCCGTGGCCGCGCGCGTCATAGCGGATCAGCCGTAGGGATTGCGGCAGAAGCGGCATGACCTGGTCCCACAGCCGCAGGTCCAGGCCAAGTGCATGGGCAAAGACCACCGGCGCGCCGTCAGGGTCGCCGTCTTGGCGCCAGTGCAGGGTCACATCGCCAAGATCGGCAAAACTCATGCCGCCTCCAGCGTGGCCAGCGCCCGGGCAAATACCGGCGCATCGACATTGCCGCCGGTGACGACCGCGATGACCGTCTCGCCCGCCAGATCGGCCCCGTGGAACAGTGCCGCCGCAAGTGCCACGGCGCCGCCGGGTTCGGCGACGATCTGCAAGCGCTGAAAGGCCAAAGCCATTGCCCGCAGCACATCATTGTCGGTGACGGCAATCCCGGGACCGCAAAGCCGCGACAGAATCGGAAAGGTGATCTGCCCCGGTGCAGGGGTGACAATGGCGTCGCAGATCGTCGGCGCGGAATTCTTGTTGCGCAAGATCCGTCCCGCCGCCAGCGAGCGGCGGGTATCGTCATAGCCCGCAGGCTCCACAGGCCGCACCGTCATCCCCGGGGCCTCAGCCTCAAGCGCCAAAGCGATCCCCGATGTCAGGCCACCGCCGCCACAACAAACCAGCACATCTGCGCGTTCGACACCCAGCGCCGCCGCTTGCGCGGCAATCTCCAGCCCGACAGTGCCCTGACCGGCAATCACCCCTGCGTCGTCAAAGGGCTTGATCAGCGTTAGCCCGCGTTCCTGCGCAAGCTTGGCGCTGATTGCGTCGCGGTCCTCGCCCCAGCGGTCGTAAAGCACCACTTCCGCCCCCAACGCGCAGGTATTGGCGATCTTCACGGCGGGCGCGTCGCTTGGCATGACAATCACCGCCGGTGCGCCGTGCTGGGCTGCCGCCAGCGCCACGCCCTGCGCATGATTGCCCGACGAAAAGGCCAGCACCCCCCGCTGCAACGCCCCCGCGCCCAGCACTGAGACTGCCGCATAGCCGCCGCGATATTTGAAGGATCCGGTGTGTTGCAGGCACTCTGCTTTCACCAAAACCCGCCGCCCGGCGATCTCGTCCAGAAACGGCGACGACAAAAGCGGCGTCAGCCTGGCATGGCCCGAAAGGCGCCGGGCGGCGGCGCGGATCATGTCGATATTCATCGCATCCGCTCCAGCCAGGCGCGCAAGACTGCCAACGCCTCAGGCTCGTCCAGAAAGGGCACATGCGCCCGATCCGGCACCTCGGCAAAGATCATGTCCGGGCGGCGGCGGCGCATCTCATCCGCCGTTGCCACTGACAAAAGGTCCGAATTCGCCCCCCGGATCAAGGCCAGCGGCAAGCCCGCGCAGGCGTCGAACAGCGGCCAGAGATCGGCGGGCGGCCCGTTGAAGCTTTTCAGGAATGATGCGCGCAGGTCGGGATCATAGCGGATCGACAGTCCCTTCGGCGTCTGGGTGTAAAGCCGTTCGGCGAAGGCCCGCCAGCGGCTTTCAGGTATATTCTCGAACCCCGCCATTGTGCGTGGCATCCGCGCCACCAGATCGTCCAGGGTCTTCGCAGTCGGATTGCGCCCCACATAGTCGAAGATCTTTTCCAATCCTGACCGTTCGATCACCGGACCGACATCGTTCAGACACAGGCCCAGCAGCCGCTCCTTCGCCGTCGCCGCCAGCACCATGCCGATCAACCCGCCGCGCGATGTGCCAAGCACGGCGGCCTTTTCGACCCCCAGATGATCCATCAGCGCCAGCGCATCTAGCGCTTCTTGCGGCACGGTATAACTCTCGGCACCCGTCCAGGCCGATCCGCCCCGCCCGCGATAATCGGCGCGGATCAGCCGCACATCTGGCAGGTGCGGCACCAGAAAGTCGAAATCAGTGGAATTGCGCGTCAGCCCGGCAAGGCACAGAACCGGCAGGCCCGCACCCGCGTCCCGAAAGGCCAGATGCGCGCCATCTGCGCCAACAAAGGTCTGAAGGCCCATCCGGTCCGATCCCCTTTCACTTTGGCTCAAATATCCCGGGGAGTCCCCGCAATTGCGGGGACGGGGGCAGAGCCCCGCTTCAGGCCCCCAGATTTTCCGGCTGCGGCATCCCCAGAACGTGATAACCGCCGTCCACCCGGATGATCTCGCCGGTGGTAAAGCAGCCGTAGTCCGAGGCAAGGTACACCGCCGTGCCGCCGACCGCTTCCAGCGTGGCGTTCGAGCGCAAGGGGGCATTCGCCTCGGTCTGACGAAAGGTCTTGCGCGCCCCGCCGATGGCAGCCCCTGCCAGGGTTTTCATCGGGCCGGGCGAAATGGCGTTGACGCGGATCCCCTGCGGGCCAAGGTCATTGGCCAGATAGCGCACCGCCGATTCCAGCGCCGCCTTGGCGACGCCCATCACGTTGTAGAAGGGCGTCACCCGGTTCGACCCCTGATAGGTCAGGGTCAGCAAGGTGCCACCGTCCGGCATCATTTCGGCGGCCCGCCGCGCCACATCGATGAATGAAAAGCATGAGATGGCCATCGTGGTTTTGAAATTCTCACGCGTGGTGCTGATAAACCGCCCGGTCAGT
>JAYSWK010000582.1:0-2893 GCA_043718085.1 Rhodobacterales bacterium | reverse complement strand
CCGCCGCAGCCCTGAAGGCCGCCCAGCCCGAACTGGACCGTGGTGTGACCAAGGGTGTGCTGCACAAGAACACCGTGGCGCGCAAGATGTCCCGCCTGACGCACCGCGTCAAAGTGCTGGGCGAGGCCGCCAAGGTCTGAACCCCGCCACAGGGCCATTTCAAAGGCGCGTCCCCCCGGGGCGCGCCTTTTGCATTCTGCAAGGGTTTCAGCCAAGCGTTGCTCTTTTGCACGGGCCACGGGATTCGATTCACAGAGGTGTCGTGTCAAGCGCGAAGTTCAGTTGCTCTTGGTCCCTTGGGCTGTTTACGGTCAACAGGCGATTCACGTCGACTTGGGGGACAACAGCGATCTGAAGCCATCTATCCGCGGCGCCCGACCTGCCAGTCGGGCCAAGAACAGACGGAAGAATGCTGAAAGATCAGTGACTTGCCATAGGGCATCGGGGAAGGGTGCTTTTATGGCGGGTGTAATGCGGTTCAGAACAATCTGAATCAGGGTTACGCCATGATGTCCAACCGGTGTGCAATCCAACGAATCGGGGCCTTGGCTCCGGTCCTGCGGTTTGCCCTCTGGTGACCCCTTTTGCCGTGGTCCTGTGCAAATTGGGAAAGGGTGAGTGACCCGCGCAACATGGGTTGCCGGTTGGCTCTGGGACAGAACAAAGATGACAAACGAGACTTGGGGACTGGTTCGCGAACAACTCGCCGCACAGATTGGCAAGAACAATTACGCGACCTGGATCGAGCCTCTGCGGTTGACCACATTGAAGAACGGCGTGGCCTATTTCGAAGTGCCGACGACCTTTTTCGGCAATTGGGTGTCGCGCAATTACTCGGATCATATCCTGACGCATCTGCGCTCGACCGGGCAAGAGGTTGGACGGGTAGAGTTTTCCGTCAACCGCCCGTCCGAGCCCGCCGCCAAACCCGCCGCCAAACCCGTGGCCAAGCCGGTGGCCAAAGCCGTCAGCCGCACCAATGACGATCTGCCCGGCGCCCCTTTGGACCCGCGCTTTACCTTTGACAGCTTTGTCGTCGGCAAGCCCAACGAACTGGCCCATGCCGCCGCCCGCCGTGTCGCCGAAGGCGGCCCCGTCACCTTCAACCCGCTGTTTCTGTACGGCGGCGTGGGTCTGGGCAAAACCCACCTGATGCACGCCATCGCCCATGAATTGCAGTCCCGCCAGCCGCAACTGCGCGTGCTTTACCTGTCGGCCGAACAGTTCATGTACCGCTTCGTTCAGGCTTTGCGCGAACGCCAGATCATGGATTTCAAGGAAATCTTCCGGTCGGTCGATGTGCTGATGGTCGATGATGTGCAATTCATCGCGGGCAAGGACAGCACCCAGGAAGAGTTCTTCCACACGTTCAACGTCCTTGTGGATCAGAACAAGCAGATCGTCATTTCCGCCGACCGCGCCCCGGGCGAGATCAAGGATCTTGAAGAACGCATCAAGTCCCGCCTGCAATGCGGCCTTGTCGTGGATCTGCATCCCACCGATTACGAACTGCGCCTTGGCATCCTGCAGACCAAGGCCGAATATTACCGCAGCCAGTACAAGGGCCTGTCCATGGCCCCCGGTGTGCTGGAATTCCTCGCTCATCGCATCACCACCAATGTCCGCGTTCTGGAAGGGGCGCTGACCCGCCTTTTCGCCTTTGCCAGCCTTGTCGGCCGCGAGATCACGCTGGAGCTGACCCAGGACTGTCTGGCCGACATCCTGCGCGCGTCCGACCGCAAGCTGACCATCGAAGAGATCCAGCGCAAGGTGGCCGAACATTACAACATCCGCCTGGCCGACATGATCGGCCCCAAGCGTCTGCGCAATATCGCGCGGCCGCGTCAGGTGGCGATGTATCTGGCCAAACAGCTGACCCTGCGCAGCCTGCCCGAGATCGGCCGCCGCTTTGGCGGGCGCGATCATACGACGATCATGCATGGTGTGAAGCGGATCGAAGAGCTGATGGCCACCGACAGCCAGCTTTCCGATGATGTGACCTTGCTGAAAAGGCTGCTGCAGGGGTGAGGCTCAGCCCCGGCGAATTGCGCGCCCGCGCCGCCAATTTCGCCCGCGACTGGGCCAGCGCCCATTACGAAAGGGGCGAGACGCAGTCCTTTTACAACGCCTTCTTTGACATCTTCGGCGTCGACCGCCGCCGCGTCGCCGTTTATGAAAAGTCGGTCGAAAAGCTGGGCGGCGCGCGCGGCTTCATCGACCTGTTCTGGCCCGGTGAATTGCTGGTCGAACAGAAATCCCGCGGGCGCGACCTTCAGGGCGCAAAGATCCAGGCGCTCGACTACACCCATGGGCTGACCGACGCCGAACTGCCCAAACGCATCCTGGTCTGCGATTTCCAGACCTGGGAACTGACCGACCTGACTACAAACGAGACAACCGCCTTCGCCCTCTCCGACCTGCCCAGGCATATCGACCGTTTCGGCTTCATCCTCGGCCGCCAGGTCACCCGCTTCAAAGATCAGGACCCGGTCAACATCCGCGCCGCCGAACTGGTCGGCCATCTGCACGACGCCTTGCGCGCCTCGGGCTATACCGGCCATAGGCTTGAGGTTTTCCTGACCCGCATCGTCTTTTGCCTTTTCGCCGACGATACCGGCATTTTTGAACCCCGCGACATCCTGTGGGACTATCTGGAAACCCGCACCGCCCCCGATGGCACCGACATGGGCGGCAAACTGGCCGATCTGTTCGAGACGCTGAACACGTCCGAAGGCACCCGCCAGACCACCCTTGACCCCGACCTTGCCCGCTTCCCTTACGTCAACGGCCACCTCTTTGCCGAATATTTCCCCACGCCCAAGTTCAACGCCGACATGCGCGCCGCCCTGCTGAACGCCTGCCGGTTCGACTGGACGCCGATTTCACCCGCCAT
>JAYSWK010000581.1:0-2899 GCA_043718085.1 Rhodobacterales bacterium | reverse complement strand
TGTCCAGCACCCGCAGAACCTTGACGCCCTCGATGACCCTGGCGCCGCGCATCCGCGCGCCTTTGGCCAAGGCCATGGCGATATTGGCCGGATCGCATTGGCCGTCCAGCGGCAAATGCACCGCGCCGACCACGTCCGACACGTTCAGATGCGGATACATCGCCTTAACGTCCGAGGGGCTGATTTCTTGCACATCAATATCGAAGGCCCGTGCCGTGGTCGCTTGCCGCAGAAGTTCCTCATGCCGGGCGGCGGTCAGCGCCACCGAGATCGAGCCCACCTGCCGCATGCCGGTGGCGACACCGGTTTCCGCCTCTAGCTTGACGTAAAGATCCGCCGAATATTTCGCCAACCGCGTCATGTTCATGCTGCCGCGAAGCTGCCCGATCAGGCCCGCCGCATGCCATGTGGTGCCACAGGTCAGCTGCTTGCGCTCCAGCAGAACGATGTCTTTCCAGCCCAGCTTTGCCAGATGGTAGGCCACCGAACAGCCGGAAATACCGCCACCGATGATAACAACGCGGGCATGCTTGGGAAGCTCAGTCATGGGTCTCTCTTATCGTTGGGACAAGCACAAGCTTACCTGGGTAGCGCCCTACCTGAAGATCTTCCTGCGCCTTTGCGATGTCACGCAAATCATAGGCTTTCGATACCAGCGGCCTGAGCTTGCCGGTGTTGATGATCGTCACCAACCCGGCGAAAACCTCGCGCGACTGGTGAGTGCAGCCGAACAGCGTCAGATCATTGAGGTAAACACTGCGCAGATCACCCGAGACCATCGGACCGGCAATGGCGCCCGATACCGCGTAGCGTCCGCCGGGGCGCAGCGCGTCAAGCCGTTGTTGCCAGTGATCGCCGCCGACGACATCAATCACCACGTCAAAACCCCGCGGTTCCGGCACGGTGTCACGGTCGATGACCCTGGCACCGGCGTCGCGCAACACATCTGCCTTGGCGGGCGAGGACTGACCGGTAACCCGGGCACCACGCAACAGTGCCAACTGTACGGCAGCATAGCCAACACCGCCAGACGCGCCGGTGATCAGAACCTTTTCCCCCACCCTCACACCAGACCGCGACAAAAGATTGTGCGCCGTGCCGTAAGCGCAGGGCATTGCGCCGATTTCGATATCGGTCAGCACCGACGCACTGACGTCATGTAAATGGCGGGCCGGAATGCAGCAAAATTCGGCAAACGCCCCGTCATATTCAGAACCGATGGCACGGAAGGCCAACGGATTCTCGTCGTTCGGTTCGGCCTGATTGGTCGGGCAAATCACCCGCGCGCCAATCTTTACGCCTTCAACACCGGACCCTAAGGCCACAACCCGGCCACACATGTCCGATCCCTGAATGCGTGGAAACTGGATTACGCCAGCCCACCCTCCAGCCTCTGGCGCATGGCTTTTGGCATACCAGCCGACGCGGGTGTTAATGTCAGTCGCGTTAACCCCGGCTGCCAACACCTGAACAAGCACTTCGCCCGGCCCCGGTTTCGGCACAGGAATGCGGTCCGACCACGTCAGCACCTCGGGCCCTCCATGCGCCGTCAACAGCACGCCGCTCATGTATGCGGGCACGGTCATGCGCGGATCCGCTCGTTCGCCGCATCCCACAGCGGCGCGTCTTGCTGGACCACCGCGCGGCAGCGTTCGCCATAGATTTCAACCTCAAGCACTGTTCCCGGCACCGCCAGATCTGCTCGCAGCATCCCCAATGCGACCGAGGCATTCACCCGGTAGCCCCACGCGCCGCTGGTGGTTTCGCCCACCACATTCCCGTCATGCCAAAGCGTTGACATATAGGGCGCGTCGCAGTCGCCAGCATTGACCAGCAGCGTGACAAAGCGCTTCTTCACGCCGCGCTGGTGTTCGGCCATCAGGGCGGCACGGCCTATGAAATCCTGTGGCTTGTCGAATTTGACAAAGCGCTCAAGCCCGCCTTCCAGAAGGCTATAGTCGGTCGAAAGATCGCCCTTCCAGGCCCGGTAGCCCTTTTCAACACGCAAACTGTTCAGCGCCCACATGCCGAAAGGTTTGGCCCCACCGGCCAGCACCGCCGCATAGACTGCAGGCATGTCGGCATTCGCGGCGTGGATTTCCCAGCCCAACTCGCCCGCAAAGCTGACGCGCATCAACTGGCAGGCCTTGCCCGCCACCGATGCCATCTGATGCGACAGCCACGGCAGAGACAGATCGGCGTCGGTAATCGCGGCAAATAGATCCCGCGCCTTCGGGCCCGAAACGATCAGCGTGTCATTCTGGCCGGAACGATCCTGCAACGTCAGCCCCGCCGTCAGATGCTTTTTCAGCCATTCGAAATCGTGCCACTGGGCGACTGAGGCGGTGATCAGCGTAAAGCGGTCATCGCCGTAGTTCAGCACCGACATTTCTGTCAGGATCCGCCCGCGCGGGTCGGGGAAATACGCCAAGGACATCTTGCCCGCTTTGGGCAGCCCACCCGATGTCAACCCGCGAAGCCAGTCACCCGCGCCGGTCCCCGACAGTTCAAAGCGCGAGAAACCCGGCAGGTTCAGCACGCCAACCGCATCGCGGACGGCTTCGCATTCCTCGCGGATGCGCGCCTCCCAGGGGCCTTTGCGACCCCATGTCTGAGTGACTTCTTCCGATGTGTCGTCACCCGGCTTGGCGAACCAGTTTGCCCGTTCCCAGCCGTTATAGGCGCCAAACTGACCGCCAAGCGCTTTGACCTTTTCATGCACCGGCGACAGGCGGCGATCGGCGCCAGCGGGCCAGCGGTGCCAGGGGAAGTGCATTGCATATTCATGGCCGTAGATTTCCTTGCCCTTTTCGACGCAGTACTCCTTGTCGGTATAGGCGGTAAAGCGGCGCGGGTCGCAGGACCACATGTCCCATTCCGTCGCCCCTTCGGTGATCCA
>JAYSWK010000059.1:0-5966 GCA_043718085.1 Rhodobacterales bacterium | reverse complement strand
ATCAGGACATAGGCCACAAGGCTGGCCAGAAGGGCCGCCAGCAGCGAGATGTTCACGCGGGTCCCCTCCAACAAGATCGGCAGCATGGCGGCCGGGGGGAAGGTCACGCTTTGGGGGAAGTTGAAGCCGTGGGGGTCCTTCCACGGACCCAGAAGCAGATAGTTCAGCACCTGCGTCGCAATCAGCGTCAGCATCAGGGTGACCAGGATTTCATTGGCATTGAACCGGGTGCGCAGCCCCGCCGCGAGCCCGGCCCACAGCGCCCCGGCCACAGCGCCCGACACCACCATGGCCGGCAGCATCAGGGGCGATGCGCCTTCGGGAAAATAGACCGGAAAGGCACTGGCGGCCAACGCCCCGATGATCAATTGCCCCTCGGCCCCGATGTTGAAGACATTGGCGCGAAATCCGATGGCCAGGCCCTGCGCGATCACCAGCAGTGGGCCCGTCTTCAACAGGACCTCGGAAAAATTGTACCAGCCCACGAAGGGTTCCAGCAACAGCGAGTACAAGGCCTGCCCGGCAGGCTTTCCCAAAGCGGCAAACAGGACCAGACTGGTCAGCACGGTCAGCGCCAAGGCAATCAGCGGCGCGGCCACGGTGGCCAGACGCGAGGCGCTGTCGCGGCGCTGCAGGCTTATCTTCATTCTGCGGCCCCGATCATCCAGGTTCCGACCTCGGCCACGGAAGTGGCGGCAACATCCAGCGAGGGCGACAACCGCCCCTTGTGCAGCACCTGCAAGCGGTCGCAAATCTCGAACAGCTCGTCGATTTCTTCCGAGATCACCAGAATGGACGCCCCGGCATTGCGCATGGCGACAAGACGCTGGCGAATTTCCGTGGCCGCCCCGATATCGACGCCCCAGGTCGGCTGGGCGACCAGCAGCACATCAGGGTCCAGCATCATTTCGCGCCCCATGATGAACTTTTGCAAATTGCCGCCCGACAGGGCCCCGGCTTCGGCCTGGGGACCGGGGGTGCGCACGTCAAAGCGGGTGATGCAATCGGCGGTGAAGGCGCGCTCGGCGCTGCGGCGGATGAAGCCGCGCTGCACCAGGCCGCGCGCATGGGCAGTCAAAAGCGCATTGTCGGCCAGGGACATGTCGGGCACGGCCCCGCGACCCAGGCGATCCTCGGGGACAAAGGCGAATCCGCGCGCGCGCCGCCCGGCCGCACCTATATCGCCCACGGCAACGCCGCCCAGCCTGACCGCGTCGCGCGCGCCATGGGGCAAGGTGATCTCGCCCGAAATCAGGGCGGCAAGCTCTTTCTGGCCATTGCCGGAAATGCCCGCGATCCCAAGGATCTCGCCGCCGCGAAGCGACAGGGTGATATCGCCAAGCGAGGTGCCGAACGGATCTTCGTTGCGAAAGGTCAGGCCGGACAGCTGCAGCCGCACCGCACCCAAACCATGCGGCGTGGGGTGAACCGCAGATGGCATTGGCCTGCCGATCATCAGCGTTGCAAGGTCATGCGCCGATGTGCCCCGTGGATCCAGATGCGCCGTCACCCTGCCCTGCCGCAGGATCGTCGCCGTATCGCAAAGGTCACGGATTTCCTCGAGCTTGTGGCTGATGAACAATATCGCCATGCCTTTGGCCCGCAGCGCGCGCAGGGTTTCGAACAGCAGGGTCACCGATTGCGGCGGCAGAACCGAGGTCGGCTCGTCCAGGATCAGCAAAGCCGGGTTCAACAGCAGGCAGCGGATGATCTCGACCCGCTGCCGTTCGCCAACCGACAGCGAATGGACCATGGCCAGGGGATCGACCACCAGACCGAACGCGGTGCCCAGGTCGCGGATACGCGCGGAAAGCTCGGTGGTAGACCCCGGAACGATCAGCGCCATGTTCTGCACGACGCTTAGCGTTTCGAATAGCGAGAAGTGCTGGAACACCATGCCGATGCCGAGGCGGCGCGCATCCGAGGGGCTGGACAGGTGGGCGGGCTGGCCCTGCCACAGGATCGCGCCCTCGTCCGGGCGTTCGACCCCGTAGATCAGCTTCATCAGTGTGGATTTTCCCGCACCATTTTCGCCCAGAATGGCATGGATGGACCCGGCATCGACGGTGACGTCGATGCCGGAATTGGCCTGAACCCCGCCATAGCGTTTCGAGACGCCGACAAGTTGCAACAGCGGGGCCACGGGCGTTACTGCGGCAAGGGCGTGGTGACGCCCTTCACATGCCAATCCATCGACAGGATCATGTCATCGCCCAGCACGACCCCAGCCGCCACTTTCTCGGCCCCGCTTTGATCCATGAGCGGCCCGGTGAAGGGCGAGAAGGTGCCGGTATCCAGCGTCGCATGAACTTCGGTGATCCGGGCCATGACGTCAGCCGGGATATCGGGGTTCCAGTCGGCCACAATGACGCATTTCTCGGCCATGCTGAGCCAGGCGGAAGCGCCCTGGAACGTACCGGCCAGATGCGCCTCGACCGAAGCCAGGAAATAGGGCGCCCAGTCGGTTGCCACGACGCCCAGATATTTGGCAGGCGCATAGGCTTTCATCGAGGAGTTGAGGTTGAAGGCATAGACCCCGGCCTCTTCCGCGGTCTGGATGACCGACGGGGTGTCCTGCGCATTCGAGAAGATCACATCGCAGCCCTGCGCCAAAAGCGCCTTGGCGGCCTGCTGTTCGGACGCCGGGTCGAACCAGGAGTTCACCCAGACAACCGACACTTCGATCGCCGGGTCCACGGCCTGCGCGCCCAGGGTCCAGGCATTGATCGAGGTGATCAGTTCGGGGATGGCAAAGGCCCCGACGCAGCCCAGTTTCCTGGTCTTGGACAAAGACGCCGCCGCCATGCCCATCAGGTAAGTGCCCTGATAATACCGCGCGCCGAAAGGCGAAAAGTTGGGCGCGGTCTTGTAACCCGAGGCATGCAGGATCGACACTTCGGGATGGGCCGCAGCCAGTTTCAAGCCGCCCTCCATATAGCCAAACGAGCCCAGGATCAAAAATCCGGTCCCATCGGCCACGGTCTTGTTCATGATCCGGTCGCCATCGGGGCCTTCGGCGATGTTTTCCAGAAGCGTGACCTTGACCTTGTCACCATATTTGGCTTCCAGCGCCTTGGTGCCCAGTTCCAGCGTATGGGACCAGCCGACATCGGCCGCAGGCGACGGCACGATCAGCGCCACATTCAGCACCTCGCCTTCGGCCAGGGCGCGCATGGGCAGCGCCATCGCGGTCGAGGCGGCGAGGGATGATTTCAGAAAGTTCCGGCGATTGAAGGACATGGCAGCAGCTCCTTGTGTTGTGGTTGGGGCATTCTCAGAACAGAACTCGGGTCAGGGCGGCTTCGGCATCGGCAAAAAGGCGGCCTTCGTCGAGGCCCGGAAAGGCACCATCGCGCCAGATTATGCGGCCACCCACCATCGTCATGTCGGTGACCGTGCCAATGCCCACCTTGGCGATCAGGCTGACAGGGTCGTGGCGCGTGCCGACATAGTCAAGCCTGCGGGTGTCGATGGCGAAAAGATCGGCCGCCTTGCCGGGCAAAAGCGTGCCCAGATCCTTGCGCCCCAGAAGATCGGCACCGCCCTGGGTGGCATAGTGCAGAAAATCGGCCGGCTCGGGCACCGGATGTTTGCGGGTGCTGGCGACCAGGCATTGCAGCATATAGGCCGAATGGATGCAGTGCATCAGGTTGGAATTGTCGTTGGACGCGGCCCCATCAACGCCCAGACCCAGCCGCACCCCCAAAGCCTGCATCGCGGGAATATCGGTCACCTCGGCCCCGACCAGATAGACGGGTTCGGGGCAATGGGACACACCGGTTTTGCTGGCGGCCAGTTGCGCCAGTTCGCCGTGGCTCAGCTCCCACGCATGGGCATACCAGGTATCGGGGCCACAAAAGCCCATCTCCTCCAGATAATCGACCGTGCGTTTGCCGGTGCGGGCCTGCATGAAGGGGCTTTCGCCTTCGCCCACATGGGTGTGCAAGAACACGCCCTTGTCCCGGGCCAAACGCACCGATTCCACGAAAGTGTCGCGGTAGCCATTGATGGGCTGGCAGGGGGCCACCACGACCTGCCCCATGCTGAAAGGGGCGGCATCGTGGTAGGTGTCGATCAGGCGCTCGCAATCGCCGATGAATTCGGCCGTCGTTTCGCGCATTTCCTCGGGAATGGTCGAGCCTTCGGATTTTGGCAGGGAATTGCCGCCGCGCCCGGCATGAAAGCGGATACCGAACAACCGGGCCGCCTCGAACTGGCGGTCGACGATGCGGGTGCCGGCATGGCGGGGGAAGTTGTACTGATGGTCAAACGCCGTGGTGCAGCCGTGTTTGATCAGTTCGGCCAATGCCACGACGGAGGAATGGTAGAATGCGGCTTCATTCAGGCGGGCAAAGATCGGATAGATGCGATCCAGCCATTGCAGAACCGTCAGTTTGGTCCAATCCAGATCAGCCCGGTTGCGCACGAAGGTCTGGAAGAAATGGTGATGCGTGTTGACCAGGCCGGGATAGACAAACCAGCCGCGCGCGTCGATCACCTCGGCGCCGGTCGGTGCCGCCAGGTCGGGGCCGATGGCCGAGATGGCGGGGCCTTCGATCAAGATGTCCTGATCGCGCAGCACGGGCAGGTGGGCCGAGCGGACAATGGCGGCGCAGGATTTCAGAAGCATGGCCATCAGACAGCCACCGGCGCTGGCTTCAACTCGTGCAGCCGGTGGATGCCCGGCATTTCGATGAAGCGCGGCAGCGACCGGATGGCCCGCGTCCACAGCCGGACGGAGGGATAGGCATCCAGCACAACCCCGCCGTCCTGTGACAAAGCGACGTTGGGAAAACAGGCAATGTCGGCGATCGAGGGATCGTCGCCAACCAGCCAATGCTGTCCGGCAATGCGCCGCTCGGTCAGCGCCGCTTCCAACTCGCGCAGGGCAAGGTGGCCGTCGTGGCGCAAGGTGTCGATGTCGCCGGGGTAAAGGATCATGTCATGCAGGCGCGCCATGCCCAAAGTGGCGGCCAGCCGGCCTGAAAAGGCAAGCCATTGCTGCACCTCGGCCACGCCGCGCGGGGTGTCGGGCCCAAGCCAGTCAGGGTTGCCGACGCTGGCCAGATAGGCCAGCATCGCTGTGCTTTCGGTCAGGATCAGATCATCCGCCACCAGGACCGGCAAAGTGCCCGCCGGGTTCAGCTTGCGAAACTCGACCCCGCGATGCGCCCGGCCCGGGTGAAAATCGACCGCCTCCAGATCCAGCTTTGCCCCCACCAGCGCCGCCATCAGCCGCACCTTGTAGCAGCTGGCGCTAAGCACATAATCGTAAAGCCTGATCATGCCGCCACCATTTGCGCGCCATAGGTCAGCCCGCGTTTCTTGAGCCAGCGCCGATAGGCGATCGATGTCATGTCGGCCTGGGTCGGAATTTCCATGCCGGGGTCCAGAGGCAAAAGGCGCGGCAGCTGATTTTCCAGGATCGAGCGGTCTTGCAGAAAGATCATCTGCTGGAAGGCGATCAGTTCAGCTTGGGGGGTTTCGTCGTCATAAAGCGCCATCCAGGGCCAGACATCGCAAAGCTCTTCGGTCAGGGGCTGCACGAAAATGCCGATCACATCCCATTCCTTGGGGCGCGCGGGGCAGGTCTTGTACAAAACCGCCGCCGTGGGCGCAGCGACCCGGTACATGTATTGCGTCTGGGTCCCGCCCTCGGCCGATTTGGCGGCCTGGGGTTGGTAGAAGGTCACCTTGGTGGCCCAGACCTCGTCGCTGTCTTCGCGGATCTGCACCTCGTACCGGTTCACCTCGGTATGCGGTTCGGCCCCCAGAACATCGGTATGGACAAAGGGGAAATGGGCGATGTCCAGAAAGTTTTCGACCGCGCGGAGCGGCGAGCATTTGACGCGCACCACGCCGACATCGACCAGGCGGCGGCCGGGCTGGTCGGCCTCGGGGGTGGTGAACAGATCATGAGCGGGCTGGCCTGCGCAGGTCCAGACATGGCCGTAGCGTTCTACGAC
>JAYSWK010000580.1:0-7237 GCA_043718085.1 Rhodobacterales bacterium | reverse complement strand
TGGCATCCCAAAGGCCCAGAACCCCAAGCCACCAGCAAAAGTCGCGGCCGCGATAGCGCAGCGGCGGGCGGTCATGCGGGCCGACCGAAAGATAGACCCGCTTGCCTGCCCGCAACAACTCATCCGCGATTTGCGCGCCCGATGATCCGGCCCCGACCACCAGCACAGCCCCTTTGGGCAACTGCGCGGGATTGCGGTAATCGGCGGAATGGACCTGCATGATCCCCAAGCTTTCAGGCGCGACTGCGGGAATGATCGGGCGCTGAAACGGCCCGGTCGCCGCGACCAGATTGGTGGCCTCGATCACGCCTTGCGAGGTTTCCACGCGAAATCCCGTGCCATCCGCCTTTCTTTCCGCCAACGTCACCTCGACACCGCAGCGGATCGGGGCTTTGATCTGGTCTGCATAGGCCTCGAAATAGCTGACGATCCGGTCTTTGGTGGCGAAAGCGTTCGGGTCAATGTCGTCGAACGTCATGTTCGGAAAACGGTCGTGCCATGCCGGGCCGTTGGCAACCAGTGAATCCCAACGCCCCGTGCGCCACTTTTCGACGATCCGGTCGCGTTCAACAACAAGGTGCGGCACAGACATCGCGCTGAGGTGCTCGCTTATCGCCAGACCGGCCTGACCCCCGCCAATGACAAGCGTGTCAACTTTTTCAACTGCCATGTCGGTGTCCTTTGTCAGGGCTTTCTGCGGTTTCGGCCCGTGTGCTTGGACGTGGTTTAGGGGGCAGGTCCGTTGAAGAACATTACCATTTCATGCAGCGTTGATTAGCCTGTCGTTAAACCCGGTGCCCCGAACCTGGGCTTGCCCTGCGAAAGGCAGATTAGCGTGGGTCTAACCAATAGTGAATGAAACATTGGATTTGTCGTGCGAAGGTTTTGTGAAATACCAAGGGCCAAGCCGCCCATCGCAGCATGGGCTGCATTTGCTTCGTGCTTCCACCGACAAGAAGGGCATCCTTGACCATGGCCGATCCGCACACCCGTTACCGGAAATTCAACACCAAAGAGACCTACCCCGAGCAAAACCTTTCCAACGATCTGTGTCAGGCGGTTGCCACCCGTGGCGGGCGCACCCTGTATCTGCGCGGCCAATGCCCGCAGAATCTGGATGACGCCAAGGACATCGGCAGCCATGACCCGGTCGAACAGACCCACAAGGTCATGCAGAACATCAGGCAGTTGATCGAAGAGGCGGGAGGCGAAATGCAGCACCTGGTCAAGGTCGTGGTCTATCTGACCGATGTGCGTCACCGCGAGGCGGTTTACCGCACGATGGGCGAATATATCAAAGGCGTGCATCCGGTTTCGACCGGGCTGGTGGTGTCGGCCTTGGCCCGGCCAAGCTGGCTGGTCGAAATCGACGGCACGGCTGTCATTCCTGACTGACGTGAACCATCCCGACCTTGAAGGAACCACCGGATGACATTTTCGCTGATCGCGCGCTGCGCCAGAACCGGCCAGTTCGGCATGGTAATCTCGTCTTCCTCGCCTGCGGTTGGGGCGCGCTGTGCGCATGTTCGGGCGGGGGTGGGGGTGGTGGCCAGTCAGAACATCACCGACCCCGGTCTTGGGCCAGAGTTGCTGGACCTGTTGGCGCAAGGAAAATCCGCCGCAGAGGCCTTGGCCAAGGTCACGGATGGGCGGCAACATATCGACTACCGGCAACTGTTGGTGGTCGATGCGGCCGGCGGCCGCGCGATCCATTCCGGAAGCCAGGTCTTGGGAAACTGGGGCGAGGAGATGGGGATGGACTGCGCGGCGGGCGGCAATCTTCTGGCCAATGCCGGGGTGCCAACGGCCATGATCACGGGCTTTGGGCAGGCGACGGGCCATCTGGGTGACCGGCTGATCGCGGCGTTGCAGGCCGGTCTGGCCGCAGGCGGCGAGGCGGGCCCGGTGCATTCGGCCGCACTGAAGATCGCCGACAAACTGACCTGGCCGCTGGTCGACCTGCGCGTCGACTGGTCCGGCGATCCCATTGCCGACCTGACCACTGTATGGCAAGTCTACCGCCCCCAGATGGCCGCCTATGTGCAACGCGCGACAGACCCGACAGTCGCACCGTCCTATGGGGTTCCGGGCGACGAGTAGCAAAACCGCAGCGCCCGTGCCGACCGGCAGGTCCATTCATTTGACAAAGCCGTGGCGCTGCTGGCTACTTGTTACAAAGACTGCTGCCCCTGACATCACGGCAGCGCCATGAAAAGGACGGACTTGATGCAGACCAGGTTCACCTTGCGACAATTGGAATATCTGGTCGCCGTCGGTCGGTTCGGGTCAATTTCACTGGCGGCAGATCACCTTGCGGTGTCGCCGCCATCGATTTCCAACGCCATTGCCCAGATGGAGGCCGAGTTTGGCCTGCCGATGTTCGTGCGCAAACACGCGCAGGGCATGGCGCTGACCCAAAGCGGGCGGGCGTTGATGGGTCAGGCGGCGCGGGTGCTTGACGCTGCACGCGGTCTGTCAAATCTGGCCGATCTGCACAAGGACACGGTGCGCGGCGAGTTGAATGTCGGCTGCCTTTTGACCTTTGCCCAGATCATCGTCCCGCGCCTGCGCAAGGCCTTTACCCAAACCTATCCCGATGTGGTGTTCCGCCAGTTTCAAAATCATCAGATGGGCCTGATTGACAGCCTGCGCGATGCGTCGATCGACCTGGCCCTGACCTATGATCTGGCGATTCCGACCGATCTGGAATTTGTCGAACTGGCGACGCTACCGCCCTTTGCGATCCTGTCGGAAGACCATCCTTTGGCTGCCCGCGCCAGCCTGTCTGTCGAAGATCTGGCCCCCAACCCCATGATCCTGCTGGATTTGCCGCTAAGCTCTGCCTATTTCCTTTCGTTCTTTGAACGGGCCGGGGTGGTGCCGCGCATTGTCGAGCGCACGCAGGACATGGCGGTGCTGCATTCGCTGGTCGGCAATGATTTCGGTTATTCGGTCATCAACATCAAGCCTTTGACCAACATGTCCCCGGATGGCAAGAAGCTGTGTTTTGTGCCGCTGACCGGACCGGTCAAGCCGATGCGGATGGGCCTGCTGTACGCGCGGGGGGCCGAATCCTCGTTGACGGTCAAGGCCTTTGTCGAACTGTGCACCAAGCTTCTGAACGAGGATGTGCTGTCGCAGGTCACTGTCCGCGCCCGTAAGCCGTAGCCAGACTTGATCGCCCCTGTCCTTAGCCTGCAACTTATCATCAATTAAGGATGCAGTAATTGAACCGAATCCGGTGGCTGACTTATGTGGCGTGATGCCGCGTTGGTCGGCACTTTCAAAGCAAGAGGCCCGACCAATGCGTGACCCACGTTACGACATCCTTTTCGAGCCGCAAAGGATCGGGCCGGTGACGGCCAAGAACCGCTTCTATCAGGTGCCGCATTGCAACGGCGGCGGTTACCGCGACCCATCGGCCGCGGCGGCGATGCGGGGGGTCAAGGCCGAGGGTGGCTGGGGCGTGATCTTTACCGAACAGACCGAGATGCACCACACCTCGGAAATCACGCCGTTCATCGAACTCCGGCTGTGGGAAGATCAGGATATTCCGTCGATCGCCAAGATGGCGGCGGCGATGAAGACCCATGGGGCGCTGGCGGGCATCCAGCTGGCCTATTCCGGCATCAACGGCCCGAACATGTACACCAAAGAGGTGCCGCTGGCCCCCTCGGCTTTGCCGATCCGCACCTTTACCAATGATCCGGTGCAGGCCCGGGCCATGGACAAGACCGACATCAAGAACCTGCGCCGCTGGTTCGTGAATGCGGCAAAGCGCACCCAACTGGCCGGGTTCGACCTGATCTGTCTGTACGGCGCGCATGGGTTCGGCATTTTTCAACATTTTCTTAGCCGCGCCACCAATCAGCGTAGCGACGAATATGGCGGGTCGCTGGAAAACCGGTCGCGCTTTGCCCGTGAGGTCATTGCCGACATGCGCGATGCAGTAGGCGATACCATGGGCATCACCCTTCGGGTCAGTCTGGACGAGACCATCGGCAATCTGGGCTTTTCCAACGCCGAGGTGCGCGATTTCATCGCCATGAACGCCGAATTGCCCGACCTGTGGGACCTGGCGATGGGAACGTGGGAGGATTGTTCCGGCCCGTCGCGGTTCAAGGAGGAAGCCGCCCAGGAACAATGGGTGACGGGCATCCGGGAACTTTCACCCCGCCCCGTTGTTGGCGTTGGCCGGTTCACCTCGCCAGATGTGATGGCGCGGATGATCAAATCGGGACGGCTGGATTTCATCGGCTGCGCGCGCCCGTCGATTGCCGAGCCGTTCTTGCCCAAAAAGATCGACGAGGGCCGGGTCGATGACATCCGCGAATGCATCGGCTGCAACATCTGCATCACCGGCGACATGACGCAGGGCATGGGCCGCTGCACCCAGAACCCGACATGGATGGAGGAGTGGCGCCGTGGCTGGCACCCGGAAAAGATCGCCACCAAAGGGGCCAGCGAGACGGTGCTGATCGTGGGCTCTGGCCCCGCCGGGCTGGAGGCTGCCCGCGCCGCCGCGATGCGCGGCTATGATGTCGCCGTCGCCGAGGCGCGTGCGGAATTCGGTGGCCGCGTCACGCTTGAGCGGCAATTGCCCGGCCTTTCGGCCTGGGGCCGCGTCGCAGACTACCGCCTTTACCAGTTGAACCAGCGCCCCAATGTGCAGCTTTATCCCGGTTCAGAACTTTCTGTTGAGGAGGTGCTGGATTTCGGTTTTCACAACGTCTGCATCGCCACCGGCGCGCACTGGCGCAGCGACGGTGTCGCGCGCCAGCATGTCGTGCCGATGCCCGCTGAGGCGGCCATGCCGATCTTTACGCCGGACGACATCATGCAGGGCCGCTTGCCAAAAGGTCGGGTGGTGCTGTTTGACGATGATCACTATTACATGGGCGGCGTTCTGGCCGAACTTTGCGCGCAAAAGGGCTGCGATGTGGTGCTGGTCACGCCTTCGGCCTTTGTGTCGGACTGGACCGCGAACACGTTGGAACAAAGCGCCATCCACCGGCGTCTTGTGGGCCTTGGCGTCAAGATCGTGCTGAACACCGGCCTTGCGGCCCTGCACGCCGACGCCGTTGAGACCAATTGCACCTACACGGACGCCCGCGCCCGTTTGGCTTGTGACGCTGTGGTGATGGTGGCCTCGCGCATTTCGGACGACCGGCTTTATCACGCCTTGAAGGCCCGTGAGGCGAATTGGGCCGACGCGGGCATCCGGTCGGTCAAACTGATCGGCGACGCCGCTGCCCCCGCCCCTATCGCCTGGGCCACTTTTGCGGGCCACCGGTATGCCAGGGAACTGGACATGCCCGACATCGGTGATGCACTGCCATTTCGCCGCGAAGTCACGCAATTGGCGGCAGATTGACATGCCTGCCCCATGACGCGATCCGGGGCCATCAGCCACCGCCCCCCATGGCCACGGACATGAAGGCGCGGAACACCGCGGCGGTGGGGAACAGCGGGCGCGAATTGTGCCACGCCAAACCCACATCCATACTTGGGATCGTTTCGGCGACTGTGCGCAATTCGATGCGCTGGCCTTCCAGCGACCACGGCCGATACACCATGTCGGACAGAATGGTCACCCCCATGCCGCCTGCCACCATCGAGCGCACCGCCTCGACGGAACTGGTGGCGAAGGTCACCTTTGGCGCAAGCCCGGCCCTGGCCCAGTAACGGCTTGCGGTATCCTTCGCCTCGTCGACGGTCAGCATGACATAGGGTTGATCGGCCACATCAGCCAGCGAGATCCGTTCGGCCGAAAGCAAGGGGTGATCCGTGGGCAACCAGAGCCTGCGCTGCGACCGCATCAGAACCTCCTGTTCGAGCCCGACGGAATTGGAGAGGTTCGATACCAGCATCACCGCCAGATCAAGGCTGCCGTTGGCCAGACCATCTTCGACTGCCAGTCGGGGCAATTCGAACATCTCGATCTGGATATCGGGATAGGCGCGGCGAAACCGGGCATAGTGGCGCGACATGAAATAGCCCGCGACGGTATAGGTCGTGCCCAGACGCAGACGCCCGGTCACTTGACGCCCCTCGCCCAGTGGCAGACGCGCGGCATCCTCGACCGCAGCGGTGATGTTGCGGGCATGGTTCAGAAACCGCGCACCTTCGATGGTTGGCACCACGCCTTGCGAATTGCGGTCCAACAGGCGGACGCCAAGCTGAATCTCCAGCCCTTGTATCGCGGTGGTGATCGCGGATTGCGAAATATTCAGTTCCATCGCGGCAAGGCTGATCTGGCCGGTTTCCGCCGCAGCAAGGAAATATCGCAACTGTTTCAACGTTAAAGCCATTGGCCACCCGCCGTATCAAAATTTTAGATACAATGATGCAAAAAACAATATTTTACAATAGGCGCGACTCGCCGCAGGCTGGCATTGGGCTACGATGTGGGGGAAGCATGGCTGTCACCATTAATTGCGACATGGGCGAAAGCTATGGGCTATACCGGATGGGTGACGACGCGGGCATGATGCCCCTGATCGATATCGCCAACGTCGCCTGCGGATTTCATGCCAGTGATTTCAACCACATGCGCGCCACTTTGCGCCTGGCAAAGGCCCATGGCGTCAAGGTTGGCGCGCATCCCTCGCTGCCCGATCTGCAGGGCTTTGGCCGGCGCGAGATGAAGATGGGCCGCGAAGAGATGGCCAACTGCATCATCTATCAGATCGGCGCGCTGTGCGGTTTCTTGCGGGCCGAGAGCATGGAACTGAACCACATAAAACCGCACGGCAGCCTGTACGGCATGGCCGCGCGCCAGGAAGACATCGCGGCAGCGGTTTGCGATGCCGCTGATATTTTCAGGGTGCCGCTCTTGGGCATGACCGGCACCCTGCATGAAACCGTATACCCCGCACGCGGCCACGGCTTTGTCGCGGAATTCTACGCTGATCTGGACTACCGCCCCGATGGCAGCCTGATCGTCACCCGTGAACATGACGCCAAAGACCCCGAACTGATGGCTGCCCGCGTCGTGCGGGCGATCAGGGAGGGTGTCGGAACCGCGATTGACGGCAGCGATATTCCGGTGCGCTGTGACACGGTTTGCATTCACTCCGACACGCCCAACGCGCTTGATATCGCGCGCGCCGTCCGCACCGCCCTTAGCTAAGGAGTTTTTTTCATGCCTGCCATCCATTCCCCGCTTCCCGGCACCTTTTACCGCAGTTCGTCCCCCGACAAACCGCCCTTCAAGGCCGATGGAGATGCCGTCGCC
>JAYSWK010000579.1:0-2902 GCA_043718085.1 Rhodobacterales bacterium | reverse complement strand
TGTGCCTGTCCTGTGGCATGGCGCGCGCCATGTGACACAAGCGATGCTGAACGACCATCCGGAATGGCGCCCGATCCGCATTCGGGCCGGCAGTTGCGCCAATCGCCGCGATCTGATCGTCTCGCCGCAGCACGGAATTGTCTGGGGGGGCGCGGCGGGGTCCCGGCTGGTGCGCGCCGGGCATCTGGCGGCCTTTGGTCTTGGGGCAAGGATTGCGCGCGGGATGAAAGAGGTGACCTATCACCACCTTTTGCTGCCCGCCCATGACATCGTTCTGGCAGAGGGTTGTCCAGCAGAAAGCTTTTATCCCGGACCCCAGGCCGTGAAGGCGCTGCGCCCGTCCGATCGCATGAGCCTTGCAGCGGCACTTGGGCTTGGGGCAGGTGCCGCGTCCGATCCGGCCGGGTTTGCCGGCGCCTACGGGCCGCGTTGCCTGCCCCTGTGCACCAGGGCCGACGAGCAAATGCTGATGCGTCATCTGGCCTTCAGCGTCGCCTGACAAGCGCGAAATCCGGGGTTGGACTGGACGGTCCCGACAGACCCGAACCGCCGTTTTTCCGGTCGCCCCGGGCAATTCGCGACCCAATTGCCGCAAAGCGCGACAATACGGCGCAAAACCCCCGATCATGCCCGGACATCGGTGCAAAGGGTAAGTGACGAAAAACTGCATTGCGCTCAGTTCGGCCAATGGCTTAAGTCATGACTGACAGAACCGGTTCACGGTCAAAGTTCAGGGGGGAATCGCTTGGCAAATCCGAGCCCAATCGACGCATTTGTCGCATTTGAACATGTGCAGAAAAGCTATGACGGCGTTTCTCTTGTCGTCAAGGATCTGAACCTTGCCATCGGCAAGGGCGAGTTTCTGACCATGCTAGGGCCCTCGGGGTCGGGCAAGACCACCTGCCTGATGATGCTGGCCGGATTCGAGACGGCAACCCATGGCGAGATCAAGCTGGATGGCCGCCCGATCAACCAGGTGCCGCCGCACAAGCGCGGCATTGGCATGGTGTTTCAGAATTATGCGCTGTTTCCTCATATGACCGTGGGCGAAAACCTGTCCTTTCCGCTGGAAGTGCGCGGCTTGGCCAAGGGTCAGCGCGAGACCAAGATCAAGCGCGCGCTGGACATGGTGCAGATGGGCGCTTTTGCCAATCGCCGTCCGGCCCAGCTTTCGGGGGGCCAACAGCAGCGCATCGCCTTGGCGCGCGCCTTGGTTTTTGATCCCTCGCTGGTTCTGATGGACGAGCCTCTGGGGGCGCTGGACAAGCAGCTGCGCGAACATATGCAGTTCGAGATCAAGCACTTGCACGACAGTCTGGGGATCACCGTCGTCTATGTGACCCATGATCAGGGCGAGGCGCTGACCATGTCCGACCGCGTCGCCGTGTTCAACGATGGCCGCATCCAACAGCTGGCGTCGCCCTCGGATCTGTACGAACGCCCCGAAAACAGCTTTGTGGCCCAGTTCATTGGCGAGAACAACAAGCTTTCCGGGACCATCGAAAGCCTTGGCGACGGCAAATGCACGGTCCGTCTGACCACGGGCGAAGTCATCGACGCAACCCCGGTCAATGTCTCGACCAAGGGGGCCAAGACTTTGGTCTCGATTCGTCCTGAACGGGTGGAATACAAGCCCGAAGCCATGCCGTCCGGCGCCCATACAATCGAAGCCGAGGTTCTGGAGTTCATCTATATGGGCGACATGTTCCGCACGCGATTGCGTGTTGCGGGAACGGATGATTTCGTGATCAAGTCGCGCAACACGCTGGGCCAACGCATGTTGGCTGCGGGCGAAAAGATCAAGATTGGTTGGGCCCCGCAGGATGCACGGGCGCTTGACCCTTGAAGGCCCCCGCAGACGGGGTAAGGAACCAATCTAACCAACAGGAGCGAACTGAATGAAAAAACTGCTGATTCTGACCACGGCCCTGACCGCCGTATCGTTTGCTGCACGGGCCGACGTGACGGTCGCGTCGTGGGGCGGGGCTTATACCAAAAGCCAAATCGAGGCCTATCACAAGCCCTTCACCGCCGCGACCGGCATCGGCGTGATCTCGGTTGACAGCGACAATCCGGCCCCGCAAGTCAAGACCCAGGTCGAGGCCGGCAACGTCACCATCGACGTGGCCGACGTCGAATATTCCGACGCCATCCGCATGTGCGACGAAGGCATGCTGGAACCGATTGGCATGGACATGCTGCCGCCGGGTGCCGATGGCACCGCTGCAGCCGATGACTTCCTGCCCGGCTCGGTGACCGACTGCGCGGTGGCGACCATCGTGTTCTCGACCAATTATGGCTATGACACCACCAAGTTCCCCGATGGCGGCCCAACGACCATCGCCGACTTCTTCGACACCGCCAAATTCGCCGGCAAGCGCGGTCTGGGCAAGCGCCCTAAGGCCAACCTTGAAATGGCGCTGATGGCTGACGGTGTTGCTGCCGCCGATGTCTATGCCACGCTCGGCACCCCCGAGGGTGTGGACCGCGCCTTTGCCAAGCTCGACACCATCAAGGCCGATATCGTCTGGTGGGAAGCCGGCGCGCAAGCCGTACAACTGCTGGCCGACGGCGAAGTGACGATGACCACCGCCTATAACGGTCGTCTGTTCGCCGCCGAAGTGGCCGACGGCAAGCCTTTCAAGTCGGTCTGGGATGGCCAGGTCTATGAATACGACCTGTTCGTCGTGCCAAAGGGTGCGCCGAACAAGGACCAGGCCATCGAGTTCGTCAAGTTCGCCACCTCGACCCAGGCCTTGGCCGATCAGGCCATGTGGATTGCTTATGGCCCGGCGCGCAAGTCCTCGGCGGCCCTTGTCGGCAAGTATAACGACGGCAAGACCGACATGGCACCCTACATGCCGACCAACCCGGCCAACCTGACCAACGCTGTGGCGTCGTC
>JAYSWK010000578.1:0-2906 GCA_043718085.1 Rhodobacterales bacterium | reverse complement strand
AGCGGAAGATCACATAAAGCAGCAGCAACGTGACAAAAGCCGTGATCACCGTGATGATGATCAGGATCATGTGGTCCAGCCACTGCGCCTCGACCGCGGTCGTGCTGGAGGCCGGCTGGAACCCCATGCCGCCCGGTACGGGCACACCCACCCGCTCCAACCCGTCGGCCCAAGCCGATGAGCTGACAAGGGCACTCACAGTCCCGCTCAGTGCCAGTGTTGCAAGTGTGCGAAAAGGGCTCGTAAGACGCATGTTCAATTCCCGTTCATTGGGTGCCTCGGGGTGGGCTTTGTGCCACCTTTTCAGCTCTGCCGCACATTCGGGCAGAATCCCGTTGTTTCCGGTTGCCGTGAAACCATATTAGACACGTAACGACAAGAGTAACTGTTGCGGCAAATTGCAGCTGTGACCCCGGATTTCGCCCCGGATAGAGGATTTCGCCATGCCCGCCGCCCCAAGTGACGCCCCCTTCCGCCCCTTCGAGACCCATCTTGACGAAGCCTCCGCCCTTGCCACGCTGCGGGCGGCGACCCATGGCGCCGATGATGGCGAGTTGTTTTTAGAGCGGCGGCGCTCGGAATCCATCGTGCTGGACGATGGCCGCATCAAGAACGCAAGCTATGACGCGTCGGAAGGATTTGGCCTGCGCGCGATCCGTGGCGAAGTGGCAGGCTATGCCCATTCCACCGAAATTTCGGAACATGCGCTGAAGCGTGCGGCGCAAACCGCGCGGATCGCCGTGGGTGCGGGTGGCGGCACATTGGCCCCCAGCCCCAAGGGCACCAATATCCGCCTTTACACCGATGCAGACCCGATGGCCGATGCCAGCTTTGCTGGAAAGATCGACATTCTGAAGGACCTTGACGCATTTGCCCGCAGCCTTGACCGTCGCGTGGTGCAGGTCTCGGCCTCGATTTCGGCCGGGTTGCAAGAGGTCGAGATCCTGCGCCCCGAGGGCCTGCGCCTGTCCGATGTTCGCCCGATGGCGCGGCTGAATGTCTCGGTCATTGTCGAGGCGAACGGGCGGCGCGAACAGGGCTCGTCCGGCGGCGGCGGGCGACACGGTCTGGCGCGCCTTCTGGAGCCCGGCTTTTGGCAGGGCCAGATCCGCGAGGCCCTGCGCATCGCCCTTGTGAACCTTGATGCCGTCCCGGCCCCCGCTGGCATGATGGATGTCGTCCTTGGGCCCGGCTGGCCCGGCATATTGCTGCACGAAGCCATCGGCCACGGGCTGGAAGGCGATTTCAACCGCAAGCAAACCTCGGCCTTTGCCGGGCTGATGGGCCAGCGCATCGCGGCCAGCGGTGTCACCGTTCTGGATGATGGCACCATGCCCGACCGGCGCGGCTCGATCTCGTTCGACGACGAGGGCACGCCGTCGGCCAGGAACGTGCTGATCGAGGACGGTGTGCTGGTCGGCTTTATGCAGGACCGCCAGAACGCCCGGCTGATGGGGGTGGCAGCCACCGGCAACGGGCGGCGCGAATCTTACGCCCATATCCCGATGCCCCGCATGACCAACACCTATATGCTGGCGGGTCAGGACAAGCCTGCCGATATCGTCGCCAGCCTCAAGGACGGGATCTATGCCGTGGGTTTTGGCGGCGGTCAGGTCGACATCACCAATGGCAAGTTCGTGTTTTCCTGCACCGAGGCCTACCGGGTCCGTGGCGGCGTGGTGGGCGAGGCCGTCAAGGGCGCCACCCTGATCGGCGATGGGGCCACGGCCCTGAAACAGATCCGCGCCATCGGCAACGATTTGCAATTGGACCCCGGCATCGGCAATTGCGGCAAGAACGGCCAGTGGGTGCCGGTGGGCGTCGGCCAGCCGACCCTTCTGATCGGCGGCTTGACCATCGGCGGCAGCCAGACCTGACGCCACCAAAACTCTTCGAAGAGTTTTGCAAATTTCTTCGAAGAAATTTGGTCCGCCTCGCCCGACCAACGCGCCAGTCCGTGACGATTTCCCGTCATTCCGACCCATTTTGCAATTCCAAAAGCTTTGCAATTGCGCTACCGCCCGGCCACCCTTTCCGTCGGAGACACTCATGCTGAAAGCCAAACTCGGAATCTCGCCCATCTGCTGGTGGAATGACGACCTTGCCGAACTCAGCGACGATGTCTCGCTGGACGAATGCCTGCGCCAGGCGGCGCTTGCGGGCTATACCGGCATGGAAACCGGGCGACGCTTTCCGATGACCATGGCCGAACTGGGCCCGGTTCTGGACCGCCACCACATGTCGGTCTGCGGTGGCTGGTTCTCGGGCACAGTGCTGAACGGCGATCTGGCCGAGAACAAGGACCGCATCCGCGCCCAGATGGATCTGTTCATCGCCGCCAAAGCGCCGTGTATCGTTTACGGCGAGGTGGCGCGGTCCATCCAGGGGGACCGTGCGAAACCGCTGGCGCAAAAGCCGAAACTGGATGAGGCGCAGATCCGAACCTATGCCCACAACATGACAGCCTTTGGCGAATGGTGCGCCGAACAGGGCATGGCGCTCAGCTATCACCACCACATGGCCGCCGTGATCGAGACAGAGGCGGAACTGGATCTGTTCATGAAACACTCGGGCGCGGGCATCCCGTTGCTGTTCGATGCGGGTCACATGGCCTTTGCCGGCGGCGATGTTCTGCGGGTGATCGACAACCATCACGCCCGCATCACCCATGTGCATACCAAGGATGTGCGGATGGAGGTGATCAATGCACTGGACCGCACAAGGGAAAGCTTTCTGGACGCCGTGATGAAAGGCGCCTTTACCGTGCCTGGCGACGGATCGCTGGATTTCGAGGCCATCGTCAAGCGTTGCGCCCGGTATGGCTATGAGGGCTGGTTCGTGGTCGAGGCCGAACAGGACCCCAAAAAGGCCCCGCCGCTGGAATGGTCGACCAAGGGCAACGCAGA
>JAYSWK010000577.1:0-7260 GCA_043718085.1 Rhodobacterales bacterium | reverse complement strand
CAGTTCGGGGCCAATCTGGTCATTCTGCAACCTGGCGCGCTGTCCAGCTTGCGGCATTGGCACCTGAACGAGGATGAATTCGTGATGGTGACGGACGGTGAATGCGTGCTGGTGCAGGACGGGGGCGAAACGCCGATGCGGGCGGGCGATTGCGCGGCCTTTCCGGCGGGCAACCCGGATGGGCATCATTTCATCAACCGAAGCCAGGCGGTTGCCAGGTTTCTGGTCGTGGGCACCAAGGCCAGGGCGGAAGTGGCGACCTATTCCGATGTCGATCTGCGGGTCGAGATGGACAACGGGAAAGCCCGGTTCACCTATCGGGACGGCAGCGACTTCACGGGGCCGCGATGATCGTCGATCCGGCAACCTGCCCGCGCGACGAGGGCGGAAATGGCGGTGTGCTGACTTATCTGTCCGAGGCGGGCGGGTTGACCCAGTTTGGCGCCCATACGGACCGTCTGATGCCGGGGGCCACGTCAAGCCGGCGGCATTGGCATTCGGCCGAGGACGAATTTCTGCTGCTGCTGGACGGCGAGGCGACGCTGATCGACAATGAGGGCACCCATCTGATGCGTCCCGGCGATGCCGCTTGTTGGCCGCATGGCGTGCCAAACGCGCATCATGTCAAGAACCTGACCGACCGCCCCCTGACCTATCTGATCGTGGGCAGCCGCGTGGCCGAGGATATCTGCACCTATCCGGACGAGGGCCAGCGTCAGGTCAACGGGCTGACCACCTGGGCGATGCTGGATCAGAACGGGACCAGGCTGCGGGGCGGCGATCTGCCGCCCGAGCTTTTGAACCTGCCGCCCGAGCTTTTGAACCTGCCGCCCGTCTGGGGCATGGACCCGGATGGCAAGGCCCGGCCGGGCGTCATCCGCAAGGGCACGGTCAAGGGTGTTGACGGTGTGGGCTATCCGCAGCAATTCGCCAATTTGGGCCCCTATACCGCCTATCCGATTTCTGACGAGGTCGGGCTGACCCAGTTCGGCGCCTTTACCGAAAGCCTGGCCCCCGGCTCGCAATCCAGTCAGCGCCATTGGCACGAACAAGAGGACGAATTTCTGTATGTGCTGGAAGGGCAAGTAACCGTCGTTGAAAATGACGGAAAGCACGTGCTGACCCCGGGCCAGGCGGCCTGTTGGCCCAAAGGCGTGCCCAATGCCCACCATCTGCGCAACGAAACGGATCAGCCGGTTCTATACCTTGTCGTTGGAACAAGGCTGCCCAATGAACGTTGCCACTATCCCGATATCGACCTTTCATACACCCGTCAGGACGGCGTGCGGACAATGTCCAAAAAGGACGGCACACCTTATCCCGGCTGGCCCAGAGGAGCAGTAAAATGACCGATTTCACCTATAGCGTCGATGCCGATTGTGTCGCGACCATCACCTGGGATGTGGCGGGCAAATCCATGAACGTCATGTCTTTGGCAGGTTTTGCCGAACTGGACGGCATGATCGACAAGGCCCTGGCCGATGTAGCGGTCAAAGGTGTGATCCTGACCAGTGGCAAGAAGGATTTCGCGGGCGGGATGGATCTGAATGTCATTGCCCGGATGAAGGAAGACGGGGTCGAGGCGCTGTTCGGCGGGATCATGCGCATTCACAGCATTCTGCGCAAGATCGAGCGGGCGGGGATGGACCCCAAGGCCCTGAAAGGGGGCAAGCCCATCGTGGCCGCGCTGCCGGGCACCGGGCTTGGGATCGGTTTTGAAATTCCATTGGCCTGTCACCGGATTTTCGTGGCCGACAACCCCAAGGCCAAGATCGGTCTGCCGGAAATTCAGGTCGGCATCTTTCCCGGTGCGGGTGGGACGACGCGGTTGGTCCGCAAGTTGGGCGCGATGGTCGCGGCCCCTTTCCTGCTGGAGGGCAAGCTTTCTGACCCGAAATCGGCCAAGGCCAATGGGTTGATCGACGAAGTCGTGGCGCCCGACGCTTTGCTGGCCCGGGCCAAGGAATGGGTTCTGGCGGCCAGGGACGAGGATCTGGTCAAGCCCTGGGATGCCAAGGGTTACAAGATGCCCGGTGGCAACCCCTATCATCCGGCGGGCTATATGACCTTTGTGGGCGCAAATGCGATGGTGATGGGCAAGACGATGGGCGTCTATCCGGCGGCCAAGGCCCTGATGCAAGCGGTCTATGAGGGGGCGCTAGTGCCCTTTGACGTGGCGCTGAAGGTCGAGGCGCGCAATTTCGTATCGGTGCTGATGAACCCATCCTCCAGCGCGATGATCCGCAGCCTGTTCATCAACAAGGAGGCGCTGGAAAAGGGCGCGAACCGGCCAGCCGCGCCTGATCAGACGGTCAGGAAGCTGGGCGTGATCGGCGCGGGCATGATGGGAGCGGGTATCGCCTATGTCAGCGCCATGGCCGGGATCGAGGTGGTCTTGATCGACGCCACGCAAGATTCCGCGGATCGCGGCAAGTCCCTTTCGGCGGATTTGCAGGACAAGGCGATCCAGCGCCGCGCCTCGACCCCGGAAAAGAAGGCGGACCTGCTGGGGCGGATCACGGCCACGACGGATTATGCGGCTTTGGCCGGGGCTGATCTGATCGTTGAGGCGGTGTTCGAGGACCCCAAGGTCAAGGCCGAGGTGACCGCAAAAGTGCTGGCTGCGGTGCCGGAAGATTGCATCTTTGCCTCGAACACCTCGACCCTGCCGATCACCGAGCTGGCCCGCGTCAGCAACCGGCCCGATCAGTTCATCGGCATCCATTTCTTCAGTCCGGTGGACCGAATGGCCTTGGTCGAGATCATCAAGGGCCGCGCGACGGGCGACCGGGCCGTGGCCAAGGCGCTGGATTTCGTGCGACAGATCCGCAAGACGCCGATCGTGGTGAATGACGCGCGCTATTTCTATGCCAATCGCTGCATCCTGCCCTACACGAACGAGGGCATCCGCATGGTGTCAGAGGGGGTGGAACCGGCATTGGTGGAAAATGCGGCCAAGCTGGTGGGCATGCCGGTCGGGCCGTTGCAGCTGACCGACGAGATCTCGATCGATCTGGGCATCAAGATCGCCAAGGCGACCAAGGCGGCGCTGGGTGCGGCCTATCCGGATGATGACGTGGATGCGGTTGCCTTTGCGCTGGCGGATCAGGGGCGGCTGGGGCGCAAGGCCAAGGCGGGCTTTTATGCCTATGATGCGGGTGGCAAGCGTGAGGGGCTGTGGGAAGGATTGGGCCGGTTGTGGCCGGTGGCGGCCAGCCAGCCCGATCTGGCCACGGTGCAGCACCGTTTGCTGATGGCCCAGGTGCTGGAAGCAGTGCGCGCCTTGGAAGAAGGCGTCTTGACAGACATTCGCGAAGGCGATGTGGGCGCGATCCTGGGTTGGGGCTTTGCGCCCTGGTCAGGCGGGCCGTTCGGTTGGCTTGACATCATCGGTGCGGCTTGTGCTGTCGAAATATGCGACGGTCTGGAGGCGGCCCATGGCAAACGCTTTGCCGCCCCGGCGCTGCTGCGCGACCTGGCCGCCAAGGGCGAGGGTTTCTATGCCAGGTTTGGCGGGCGCAAGGCGGCGGCCTGATATCCGGCGAGCGTGGCGCTGGCCTCGTCCGCGACCAGATGGGCTACCAGGTGTCGCGCGGCGGCCAGGGGCAGGGTGGGACGGCTGGGGCCGTCGAGCAGGCGGTTGATGTCGAAGGCGCTGTCGTCCGACCCTTCGCAGCCGATCATAAGGCCGGGGCCCGCATAAAGAACACCTGGCCGGTCCAGACGCAGTTGCAAGACCGGCTCGGTGCTGGCGGGCACATGCGGGGCGATGCCGCGCCACCCCTCCAGCGCCGTGGCGGGCACCAGGGCCAGATCATCGCCGGAAAAGGGCAGCGCATAATCGGTGCGGATCAGGACAGATTGGCCCGGCGGCAGCATGACTGCCTGGGGATTGCCAAAGACATCTTCGGGCAGGCGCACCGACCAAAGCGCCGGGCGAAACTCAGGGTGGATCGCGGCGATGGGTTTGAGGCCCTCGTCCCTGGTCATGACCAGATCACCGGGGGTCAGGGCGGCAAGGGGGCGCCAACCAAAGGCGGTCTGGATGGGCGTTGAGGCATAAAGCCCGCGCGCCAATCTGTTGCGGCCGTGCGCCAGCGTCAGTGTCGGATCAAATCGTCCCATGTGGCCTTCCGCAATGTCCTGGGCAGAAGGTGATCTGCGGTGCGGGCCGGGGTGCGGAGGCAATGTGGCACGGGCGCGGCGAATGGATAAAATGCCGGGTTTCAGGGATCGAAACGATAGTTGAACCGGACGATATCCGAGGCGCAGATCTGACCGACAAGCCGTGCGTCATCATCGCTGTAAAAGCCCCGCCAATCGCGGGCGCGCGCCGAGGTGTTGGCACGCGGCAAGGGGGTAACGCGAAAGCCGAGATGCGCTTCAAAAGGGGCAAGGTCCTGTTCCAGATGTTCGAGCCTGGCAAAAAGGCTGGCGCGTTCCTGGCCGAAACGATCGCGCAGATAGGCGGAATAAGGCCACAACAACAAAGCGGCGCGGGTCTGGGCGTGGTTGAGAAAGCCGCTGAAGTCATGCGAACGGGCCAGACCCACGGCAGGATGGGCGAAGGACTGATCGCGCAGCCAGTGATAGTAGCTGACCATCCGGTCCCAGGGATTGCGCACCAGCGTCAGGGTGAAGAAGCTGGCGATTTCAGCGTCGCTGGCCAGGCCCGCAATATCGGAAAGAGTCGAATGTTTCCAAAGACGGCCATGCGCCGAGACGCCCTTGATCCGCGCCTTGCGCGCCCTGGCCTTTGGCGTGTCGCCGATCAGGATGTCATCCTTCATCGCCCGGTCTTCCAGGGCCGCGGCCAATGCCGTGCCGCCGGTCTTGGGGATATGGATGAAGATGAAGCGGCGGCCGCGGGACAGGATCATGGGGTGACCGGGCGCGGGGGGCCGTTCCTTGGGGCGTCGAACCCCAAGGAACGGCTTTGGGGAACCAGGGCGAGGGCTGCGCGGATGTCGCAGTTGGGGCCTCCGGCAGGAGTATTTGGGCCGAAATGAAGGGAGGTCAATTGGGCAAGACGGCGCCCTGCGCCCTGTCCGAAGCCTGTCTGGGGCGCGACGGGTTGCATTGGGTCAGGCCGGGCTCAGCGGCTTCATGCCCATGAGCAGGGGGACAGCGGGTTTCAAAAGAGCTTGCCCCCCAACGGCACGTCAAGGTCGGGTTTGATCAGAACAACCTCGCCCTCGGCATCGGGCAGGCCCAGAACGAGAACCTCGCTGAGGACCTTGCCGATCTGGCGGGGTGGGAAGTTGACCACGGCCAGAACCTGGCGGCCGATCAGGGATTGCGGCGTGTAATGCCGGGTGATCTGGGCGGAGGAGCGTTTCTCGCCCAGGTCCGGGCCGAAATCGACCCAAAGCTTTATGGCGGGTTTGCGCGCCTCGGGGAAGGGTTCGGCGCGGGTGATGCGGCCGATGCGGATATCCACCTTGGCAAAGTCGTCATAGCTGATCCGGGGTGAAATCGGGGGAGCGGTCATTTGCCAAGCTCGCGTCCGCGTTCGGCTGCGGCATGGACGGCGCGGCGCATCAGGGGGGGCAGGCCGGTGGCGGGGTCCATAAGATGGGCGAGGGCGGCAGCGGTTGTGCCGCCCGGAGAGGTCACGTTGATGCGCAGTTGGGCGGCGCTGTCTGGCGCGCGGTGGGCCAGTTCGCCCGCCCCGCAGACCGTGGCGCGAGCCAGTTGCATCGCCACATGCGGTGGCAGGCCTTCGGCCTCGCCCGCCGCGGCCATGGCCTCGATCAGGTGGAAGACATAGGCCGGGCCGGAGCCCGACAGGGCGGTCACGGCGTCGATCTGGGCCTCGTGGTCCAGGTCGACCACCTCTCCGACGGCCTGCATAAGGGTGCGGGCCAGGGCCAGACCCCGCGTCCCGGCGTGGGTGTTGGCGCAGATGCCGGTGATGCCACGCCCGACCATGGCCGGCGTGTTGGGCATGGTGCGCACGATGGGGGTGCGCGCACCCAGAGCCGCCTCGAAAGCGGCGATGGAGGTGCCGGCGGCGATGGAGACGATAAGCGTCGACCCGTTGCCCAGCGCCTGCAGGGCGGGCAGGGCTGCGCCCATCATCTGGGGCTTGACGGCGACCAATGCCACGGCAGGCGCCTTGGGCAGGGCCGTATTCAGATGCACGCCGGTCGATCGCAGCCAATCGGTGGGATTGGGTTCCAGCACAAAGACCGAGGTTACCGGCACGCCCGCTGTCAGCCAGCCGGTAAGCAGAGCGGTGCCCATCTTGCCGCAACCCAAAAGCACCAGCCCATCGCGGGCGACAACGTCCAGTTCCATGACTTTACCTTTCGATTTGGCTGAAGACTAAAGCCGTCATTCGGCAGGTAAAGCGGAAAGTGGGTGCAGCCTGCCAGGCAAGCATCGGGATCCAAGGGCTGTCGGGTGCCAGTCCGGATCAGGCCCGGCCGTAAGCCTCGGCAATGGCGACTTTCATGGCCTCGGCGGGGCAATTGTCGCCCCAGGTGACCAGTTGGAAGGCCGGATAGAACCGCTCGGAGGCCATGACGGCGGCGGCGATGAGGTCGTCGATCTGTTCGGGGCAGGCCGTCTGTCCGCCTGACAGAAGCAGGCCATAGCGCCAGACCATCAGCTTTTGTTCGGCCCAATAGGTGAAGGCGCCGGTCCAGACCATGTCATTGCAGCGGTTCAGCACGTCATAAAGGGCGGGCAGGCGATCTTCGGGCGGCTGCATTTCAAAGGTGCAGATCAGGCGCAGCGTTTCATCCTGCGGGTTCCAGGCGAGGGTCAGGGAATAGGTGCGCCAAAGACCTTCGACGGCCATGGCGATCTGGTCTTCGGTGACGCGGTCAAATTCCCACGCATGGTGTTCGGCCAGTGTTTCAACGATGTCGATGGGGTGCAGTTCATCACTGGGGAGGAAATCTTCTGCTAGCGACATGCCCGGCCTCATTATTGTGCCACTTTGGGCCAAGGCCCCTAGCGGCTGGGTGTCTGGCAAGAACCTGCGGATGCCCGACGAGGCTCTTACTAGATATAGTGTGGGCATGGGGGAAGCCTGTAAAGTTATTTCGGCGGAATTCTTCTGTGGGTAAGTGGGTGTTGCGAAAGGGATTCACCTCTGCTGTGGCGTGACAGCAAAGTTGGCACAGTTTGACAGCAGAGTTGGCAGCAACTCACTTTTTGCTTTGTGGCAGGCTCCAGTTCGTGATCAGCAGCTCAGCACGCTGCGGCTGGGCACCCTGCGCGGCGATGGTGTAAGTCGTCCTGACCTCTTCA
>JAYSWK010000576.1:0-2915 GCA_043718085.1 Rhodobacterales bacterium | reverse complement strand
TGAACGAGGTGTTTGACCTGTTCGCCAACCTTGGCGCTGACGACGAACAGCTTGATTTTCCGCACCTTTATGCCTCGGGCCGGGCGGGCTGGGCGGATGCGCAGCTGGATGGCCCCCGCCAGAACCTGGACGCCTTGTTCGACATGATCGTGGCCCATGTGCCGGCACCCCGCCAGGTCAAGGATGCGGGCAAACCCTTCCGCATGCTGGCCACCACCCTGTCCGCCGACCCGTTCATCGGCCGCATTCTGACCGGCCGTGTCGAAAGCGGCACCCTGCGCGTCGGCGAGACGCTGAAAGCCCTGTCGCGCACCGGCGAAAAGCTGGAACAGTTCCGCGTGACCAAGGTTCTGGCCTTTCGCGGGCTGAACCAGACCGCGATAGACCAGGCGATTGCCGGTGACATCGTCACCCTGTCGGGCATGTCCAAGGCCACCGTGGCCGATACGTTGTGTTCGCTGGATCAGGACGTGCCGCTGCCCGCCCAGCCCATCGACCCGCCGACCATCACCGTGACCTTCGGCATCAACGACTCGCCCCTGGCCGGTCGTGACGGCACCAAGGTCCAGTCCCGCGTCATCCGCGAACGCCTGATGCGCGAAAGCGAAGTCAACGTGGCGATCAAGGTCGCCGACACGCCCGGCGGCGATGCTTTCGAAGTGTCGGGTCGCGGCGAATTGCAGATGGGCGTTCTGATCGAGAACATGCGCCGCGAAGGGTTCGAGCTGTCGATCAGCCGCCCGCGCGTGATCTTTCAGGATGTCGATGGCGCCCGCCACGAACCCATCGAAGAGGTCACGATCGACGTCGATGACGAATATTCCGGCGCGGTGATCGACAAGGTGACGGGCGAGCGCAAGGGCGATCTGGTCGAGATGAAGCCCGCAGGCGTCGGCAAGACCCGCATCATCGCCCATGTCCCGTCGCGCGGGCTGATCGGCTATCACGGCCAGTTCCTGACCGATACCCGCGGCACCGGCGTCTTGAACCGCATCTTCCACAGCTGGGCCCCCCACAAGGGTCCGATCCAGGGCCGTCGCCAGGGCGTGCTGATCTCGATGGAAAACGGCTCATCGGTGCCTTACGCTTTGTGGAACCTGGAAGAGCGCGGCAAGATGTTCATTGGCCCGCAGGAAAATGTCTATGAAGGCATGATCATCGGCGAACATGCCCGCGACAATGATCTTGAGGTCAACCCGCTGAAAGGCAAAAAGCTGACCAACGTCCGCGCCTCGGGCACGGATGAGGCTGTGCGCCTGACCCCGCATATCAAGCTGAGCCTGGAAGAAGCGATTGCCTATATCGACGACGATGAACTGGTCGAAGTGACGCCCAAGATCATCCGCCTGCGCAAGCGCCTTTTGACCAGCAACGACCGCAAGCGCAGCACGCGGTCAGCTTAGGGCGTGTCGCGTTCAATTGAATTCACCTTGCACCCCGAACGCGTTTGCAAGAGCAATCGCTGCCTCGGGGTGCAACGTGAATATCTGAATCTGGTTGAACGCGACATGCTCTAACCCGCAATGGCTGCCCTTCGGGGCGGCTTTTTCAGGCGCTCAGGCCGCAAGGGCCAGTTTGCACGGCGCGAAATCTTCCACCCGCACATCCGCGCCCTCAAAGGTGCAGAATGTCGATGTGGCGATTTCGTGCCATCCCCCCTCTTCCGCCTCCAAGGGTTCGGACACCACAGCCATGCCGCCGCGAGTGGCTGACCAGCGGTAGTAAAGGCTGGGTGCCGCCGCATCGGTGGCATAGCGCACGGCGTAAAGGCGGTGGCCGTCCGACAAGGCCGCCGTCATGCGCAGATGGGGCAGCGCCCCCTTGGCCTTGGCCAGCGAGATGAACCGGGCCGCCGCGCGTTCCAGGGCGCCGCGCGGATCACCGTCCAGCCCTTCGGCCAGGGCCACCAGAAACAGCGCCTCGGAATCCGTCGCCCCGCGCCGCGCTGGATACAGGCTTTCCGGGATCATCATGTCGGTGTCACGGCGAAACTGGTCATAGCCGCCGACCTGGCCGTTGTGCATGAAGCTCCACCGCCCATGCACGAAAGGATGGCAATTGTTCCGGCTGGTCGCGGTTCCGGTGCTGGCCCGGACATGGGCCAGAAACAGGCCGGATTTCACCTGCGCGGTCAGGCTGCGCAAATTGGGGTCCGACCAGGCCGGCATGACATCGCGGAACAGACCCGGCTCGTCGCGTTCGCCATACCAGGCGACGCCAAAACCATCGGCATTGGTCGCCGAATGCGCCCGCGTGGCGCAATGGCTTTGGTGGATCAGCGAATGTCCGGGGCGGCTGATGATCTCTTCCAGAAAGATCGGCGTCCCGGTATAGGCGGCCCAGCGGCACATCAGTGCCACCTTGTGGTGCGGTTCATGCTCTGCCTCATTGGTTTTCTTTTCAGACTACCATGAAAATCAGGGCTTTGCGCGGGAAAACTCGTGCAACTTTTCTACTCTGCCGCCTCGACCACCAGCAATTCGCGCTCGCAAGCCCCCATGGCATGGGCGCGGGCCGCCGAATAGGCGGGCGAGTGATAGCATTCCACGGCCTTTTCCAGACTGGGAAATATGGCCACGACATTGCGTTCGCGCGCCTGGCCTTCCAGTTGCACATATCGCCCGCCGCGCGCCAGAAATTTGCCGCCATGCATGGCGATGGCCGGACCCGCGAGGGCGGCATATTTGCCATAAGCCTCGGCGTCGGTCACATGAACATGGGCGATCCAATAGGCTTGCGGCATCTCAGGCCTCCAACACGGCTTCGACTGCCGCAAATGCCGCATCGGCCAAGGCAATATCCGCCCCGCCGCCCTGCGCCATATCGGGCCGGCCACCGCCACCCTTGCCACCCAAAGCCTCGACCGCGGCCTTGGCCAGGGTCACGGCACTGATGCGCCCGGTCAAATCCGCCGT
>JAYSWK010000575.1:0-7289 GCA_043718085.1 Rhodobacterales bacterium | reverse complement strand
CATCAGCGCGCAACCCGGCGATCAGATCGCGAAGTGCTGACCTTGCGATGAACAATGGCAGACGGCGGGCGTCGATGCAACGTTCCGGGATGGAACAGCTAGGAAACTAGGGGCTATTCAGGGCCACGTAGGGTGGTTACCTTCTCCCCTCAACACAACTTCTCTCGACAGAGCCCATCGTCTTCATCCGCGCCAGTCTGGCGCGGATGCTGTCGAGATCGGTCTTCGGTGTCGCGCCGAACAAGGTGCGCGTATAGGCATGTTGGGGGTCGGCAAAGACCGCCTCGCGCGGGCCGGATTCGACAACCTCGCCCTTGAACATCACCATCACCTCGTCGGCAATGTACTTTACCACCGACAGATCATGGCTGATGAAGACATAGGTCAGGCCAAATTCGTCCTGCAGATCCGCGAGCAGGTTCAAGACCTGCGCTTGCACCGACAGATCAAGCGCCGAGACGGGTTCATCCAGCACCAGCAGCTTGGGCCGCACCATCAGCGCGCGGGCGATCGCCAGACGCTGGCGCTGGCCGCCCGAGAACATGTGCGGATAGCGGTTGAAGTGCTCGGCCTTCAGCCCGACCCTTTCCAGCATCATCAGGGCCTCGGCGCGGCGCTCGGGTGCGGTGTGGTCGGTGTTCAAGAGCAACTGTTCCATCAGCATGTCGCCAACCTTCTGGCGCGGGTTGAGCGAGCCGTAGGGGTTCTGGAACACGATCTGCACCTTGCGCCGCATCTCTCGCGTCGGGGCCGCGCGGGTGATGTCGATGCGCTGCCCGTCGAGCAGCAGCTCGCCCCCGGTGGCGGGGTCGATAAGGGTGATGATCCGGGCGAGCGTGGACTTGCCGCAGCCGCTTTCGCCGACGATGGCCAGCGTCTTTCCCTTGTCGACCGAAAAGCTGATGCCTTTCAGGGCGCTGACCACGTTCGGACGGCCGAAGAGGCTGCCGCCGGTCCGGTAGTCGCGGGTCAGGGTTCGGCCTTCGATGACGGGGGGGATCATACCGGTGCCGCGATCATGTCGCCCACGGTGGGCAGGCGGTCGCCCGTGGCGTTCTCCGGCAAGGCGGCCAGCAGGCCGCGCGTATAGGGGTGCTGCGGGGCCGCGAACAGGGTCAGCACATCAGCCTCTTCCATTTTCCGGCCGCGGTACTGGACAATCACGCGGTCGGCGGTTTCGGCGACCACGCCCATATCATGGGTGATGATGATCAGGCCCATCCCGTGGCTCTCCTGCAAGGCGACCAGAAGTTCCAGGATCTGCTTCTGGATCGTCACGTCCAGCGCCGTCGTCGGCTCGTCCGCGATCAGCAGGCGCGGGTTGCAGGCGATGGCCATGGCGATCATCACCCGCTGGCACTGCCCCCCCGACATCTGGTGCGGATAGGTGCGCATGCGCGCCTCGGGGTCGGGGATGCCGACCTGGGTGAGAACCTCGATGGTCCGGGCGCGGGCCTGCGCGCGGTTCAGGCCCAGATGGGTACGCAGAACCTCGGCCATCTGGAAGCCGACGGTAAAGCACGGGTTCAGGCTGGCGACAGGTTCCTGAAAGATCATCGCAATGTCGCGCCCGATGATCCTGCGCCGTTCGCGCCTGCCCAATCCCAGCAGATCGCGTCCGTCAAAACGCATCACGTCCGCCGTGACCGTGGCACTGGGCGGCAACAGCCCCATGACCGCAAGCATCGCCACCGATTTGCCCGAGCCGCTTTCGCCGATGATTGCCAGCACCTCGCGCGCGGCCACCTGCACGTCGATGCCATCCACGGCCCTGAACGGACCGCGCGCCGTATCAAAGATGACGGTGAGGTTCCGGATGTCGAGCAGTAGGCTCATCGGTCAGCTCCGCTTCAATTTGGGGTCAAGCGCATCGCGCAGGCCGTCGCCTACCAGATTGATCGCCAGAACCGTGATCAGGATCGCCACGCCGGGGAAGGTGACGACCCACCAGGCCGCCAGGATGAACTCGCGCGCTTCGGCCAGCATCGTGCCCCATTCCGGGATCGGGCGTTGTGCCCCCATGCCCAGAAACCCCAGCGCGGCGGCGTCCAGGATCGCGCCCGAGAACGACAGCGTTGCCTGAACGATCAGGGGGCCAAGACAGTTGGGCAAAATGGTGCGGAACATCAGCCGCAGCTTGCCCGCCCCGGCCACCCTTGCCGCCATCACATATTCGCGCGGCATCTCGCCCAGCACCGCGCCCCGTGTCAGCCGGGCGAAGTGCGGCTGCAACACAAGCGCAATCGCGATCATCGCGTTGGTCAGGCCGGGGCCAAGGATGGCCACCAGCACCAGTGCCAACAACAGCGACGGGAAGGCCAGAATGACGTCCATCAGGCGCATGATGACCGTATCGATCCAGCCGCCGAAGAACCCCGAAACCAGCCCGATGATGGTGCCCCCGGTCAGCGCGATGGTCACCACGACCACACCCACGAACAGCGACAGGCGTGCGCCGAAGATCAGGCGCGACAGGATATCCCGGCCCACGGCGTCGGTCCCCAGCGGAAAGGTGGCAAGACCTGTCTCGGTCCAGAACGGGGGCAGCAGCAGATGGTCGCGGAACTGCTCAACCGGGTCATGGGGTGCAAAGACCGGGGCGAAGACCGCAACCACCACCAGTGCCACGAACACCCACAGGCCGATGACGGCGCCCCGGTTTGCACTGAAATAGTGCCAGAACTCGGCCAGGGCGGCGCGGGTTCCCAAGGCGGCATCGGGTTCGATCTCGGTCGTCGTGCTCATGTCATTCACCGATGCCGGATGCGTGGGTCGATCAGGCCATACAGCAGATCGACGATCAGGTTCACGATCATCACGATGGCCGCGATGATCAGCAGGCCGCCCTGCACCGAGGGGTAGTCGCGGCGGGAAATGCTGTCGACCATGGCCTTGCCGATCCCGGGCCAGGAAAAGATCGTCTCGGTCAGGATCGCTCCGCCCAGCAGCGCGCCAACCTGAAGGCCGATGGTGGTGACGACCGGGATCAGCGCATTGCGCAGCGCATGCTGGCCGACCACGCGCAAGGGCGACATGCCCTTGGCGCGCGCGGTCCGGACGTAATCCTCGGCCAGAACCTCCAGCATCGCCGAGCGCGACTGGCGGGCGATCACCGCCATCGAGGCCGTGGCCAGAACCACGGTCGGCAGGATCAGATGCGACAAAGCCGAGCCGAAGGCGCCTTTCTGGCCCGACAGCAGGCTGTCGATCAGCATGAAGCCGGTGACGCGGGGAAAGAAGTAGACCAGCGAGATGCGGCCGGAAACCGGGGTCCAGCCCAGGACACCGGAAAAGAAGATGATCAGCAACAGCCCCCACCAGAAGATCGGCATTGAAAAGCCGATCAGCGCGGTACTCATGGAAAGCTGGTCGAACCACGAGCCGCGCTTGATCGCGGCAAATATCCCCAACGGCAGGCCGGTAAGTGTCGCCACCAGGATGGCGCAAAGGCTCAGCTCGACCGTTGCCGGAAAAAGCGTGAAGAACTCGGTCAGGACCGGCTTCTTGGTCACGAGGGAGGTGCCGAAGTCGCCCTGAAACAACCGGCCCAGGAAGGCCAGATACTGCTCCCAGATCGGTCGATCCAGCCCCAGTTGCGCCATCAGGGCGGCATGGCGTTCTGCGCTCAGGCCCCGCTCGCCGACCATCAGCAGCACCGGATCGCCGGGCAGCACCCGGACAAAACCGAATGCGACAATCGTGACGCCGATGAAGGTCGGAAACAGATAGGCCAGCTTGCCAAGGAAAAAGCGGATCATTCGGCCCCCTGCGGATCGGTGCGCCGGTTGGATCCGGCGCACCTCTTTTCAGTTTGCCTTACTCGGCAATGTCAACGCCGTCGAAGCGGTGCGAGCCGAGCGGGTCCATGACAAAGCCTGTGACCTTGGTCGACATCGGCATCGTCACCGTCGAATGGCCAAGGGTCGCCCAGGGCGCCTCGCGCTTGAAGATGACCTGCGCCTCTTCATAAAGCTTGGTGCGCTCGGCCAGATCGGCGGTGACCTTTGCCTTCTGGATCAGCGCATCGAAATCCGCGTTGCACCACTGGGCCCGGTTCGAACCGCCATCGACGGCAGCGGCGCAACCAAGCAGCACGCCCAGGAAGTTGTCAGGGTCACCGTTGTCGCCGGTCCAGCCCAGGATCACTGCGCCGTCGCGGTCGGGCGCGGTCGATTTCTTCAGGTACTCGCCCCATTCGTAGGACACGATCTCGACCGTGACGCCAACGGCGGCGAAATCGGCCTGGATCATTTCCGCCGCGCGCTGCGCATTCGGCATGTAGGGGCGCTGCACCGGCATCGCCCAGACCTTCATCGCCAGGTCCTTGACGCCCGCTTCTTCCAGCAACTTCTTGGCAGCTTCCGGGTCGTAGGGATCGTCGACGACCGCGTCGTTATAGGACCACATGGTCGGCGGGATCGGGTTTTTGGCCATCTGGCCGGTGCCCTGATAGACCGCGTCCTGCATGGCTTGCTTGTTGATCGCCATGTTCAGGGCCTTGCGGACCTGGACGTTGTCGAAAGGTGCAACTTTGGTGTTGTAGGCTAGGAAGGCGATGTTCAGGCCCGCCTGTTCCATCACGGTCAGGTTCGGATCCGCCTTCAGGCCCGGAATATCGGCCGGTGTCGGAAATGGGGCAACATGGCATTCGCCGGCTTTCAGCTTCTGCATGCGGACGGCGGCGTCGGGCGTGATGGCGAAGATCAGATCATCAATCGCAGGCTTGCCGCCGAAGTAGTCGGCGTTGGCCTTGTAGCGGATGACCGCGTCCTTTTCATAGGCCACGAACTGGAAGGGCCCGGTGCCGACGGGCAACTGGTTGAAGTCGGCCGCCTTGCCCGCGGCCATCAGGCTGTCGGCATATTCCTTCGACACGATCGTGGCGAACATCATGGCCATGTTGGACAGAAACGGTGCCTCGGGACGGCTCAGGATGAACTTGACGGTGTGGTCATCAACCTTGACGACCTCCTTGATGACGACGTCCATCTCCATGCTGACGAAGTATTCGTAGACGATCCCCTCGATGTAGGTATGCCAAGGATTGTCCGCCTTGGCCTGACGTTCAAACGAAAAGACCACGTCATCGGCGTTAAGGTCGCGCGTGGGCGTGAAGAAGTCCGTGGTGTGGAACTTCACGCCCTTGCGCAGGTTGAATGTGTATTCCAGCCCGTCGGGCGAAACTTGCCAGGTTTCGGCCAGACCGGGGATGATCTCGGTCGTGCCCAGCTTGAACTCGACCAGGCGATTGAACATGGTCAGGGGAACGGCGTCCGCCGAAGTGCCCGCTGTCCATGGTGTGGGGTCGAAGCCTTCCGGCGAGCCTTCCGAACAGTAAACAAGTGTCTTGGCGGGGGCGGCGCCACCAAGAAGACCTGCCAGCACAATGCCAATCGCTAGTCTGGTAAGAAGTTTCATTTCCCTGTTTTCCCTTGCTGCAGTTTCAGAAACAGAACCGGCAGAGGCCGGGGGTAGGTCCAAAAGGCGGTGCAGATTGCCGCCTTTCGGTAGGCCGTCAACTCAACCCCGGATGATCGGCGTACGGGGTAACTCCGACAATATCTCCGGGCCATCCTCACGCAGGAAAACGATCTCTTCCAATCGGACGCCGAAGACGCCGTTCAGATAGACACCGGGTTCAATCGAAAACACGTTGCCCGCGCGCAGCGGGCGTTCAGAGGCGCCGGTGATGTAGGGCTCTTCGTGAATCTCGAGCCCCAGGCCATGACCGGTGCGGTGCAGAAACTTGTCACCGTATCCAGCCGCAGCTATGATGCCGCGCGCGGCCTGATCCACCGCCTTGGCCGCAGCCCCGGGCTTGGCTGCGGATATCGCAGCCATCACGGCCTGATCGACGACGGCGGTGATCTTCAAGAACTCTTCGGTCGGCGTGCCGAACCAACCGACCCGCGTCATATCCGACGGATACCCCAGATAGCGTGCCCCGGCGTCGATCAGAACGGCGCTTTCGCGGGTCAGGCGGGAAGGGCCGGTGTGATGATGGCAAAAAGCGCCGTTTCCGGCAAAGCAGACCGAGATGAACTCCGGCGCGGCCCCCGCCCGGGCATAGACCGCAGCGATGACTTCGGCGACCTCCTCCTCGCTGATCCCCTCGCGCAGCGCATCGAAGCCCGCCATGACCGCCTTGTCGTTCAGAACGGCACCGGCCTTCAGCGCCCGAAACTCGGCCTCGGTCTTTTCGCTGCGCAACAGGCTGACCGTCGCCTCGGTGAATTGGCGGCGGGCACCCGGCAGGGCATCCAGCACCCGCAGAGCGAAGTCGGCGCGCATGCCCTCGTCAAGCGAAAGGCCCAGATTTGCCGGATCGACGGCGCAGCGGGTAATCAGATCCGCCAGCGCCACCGCCGGGCCGTCGTCATCGCGCCAGGTATGGAAGGGCAGGTCGGTATGCTGGCGGACGCTTTCGGCATTCAGGAACGGCACAAGCAGGCCTGCATAAGTCTGGCTGACGAACAGCATCACCGGGCGCTCGTCGCCATGGGGATCCAGCCCGCAAAGCCAACGCAGGTGTCCGGTGGGGCCCAGCACGGCCAGGTCGATCGCCGCGTCGCGCATCGCCGCGCGCAACCGCGCGATCTTGTCACCGGCATTTCCGCTGGGGTCGGGTACGGTCATCCGGTCATTTCCCTTGTCAGAAATCGCAAGGCTTCAGCAAATGCAACGAACGCAGCAAACATCCTGGACGTCTCTCCGGACCAAGGGCAATCCCCTCGGTCCGCGTCGACAATAGCTTGGGTCACGCACGACAACCTGGGCTGATCTCAACAAGCGGCCCTATCCTCGCCAACATTCTCAAAGTTGCAGGTACCTTGACCTTGGCCTGATCGCGCCCGCTGATCAAGGGCTTTATGCATCCTCGGCGATCGCCGGTACGGCAGGTGCGAATAGAAACGTCGCCCGGATTTCCCTCAAGAGCGCGGCATGATTACTGTGGGTAAGGAGAAAACCAGAGCGGCTCTGATGATGTGGTAATCCCCCCATTTCTAAGGGGGTGCAGTGGTAGAACTCACGCGGCCATTTTCAGTTTCTGGGCGGGTGTGATGCCGCCAATGCCCATGTTCGGGCGGTCATTGTTATAAGTCCAGAGCCATTGTGTGGCGAAATCCTGAGCCTCCTCGATGGTTTCGATGATGTATTGATCCAGCCATTCGTGCCTGACGGTGCGGTTGTAGCGCTCGATATAGGCGTTCTGCTGGGGTTGACCGGGTTGGATGTGTTGGATGGTAACCCCTTGTTTCTCGGCCCACTCCAACAATTTGCCACTGATG
>JAYSWK010000574.1:0-7311 GCA_043718085.1 Rhodobacterales bacterium | reverse complement strand
GGTTCAGGTTTTGACGGAAACAAGAACATCGGAAAACGCGTTCGAGTGAAACGAGAGGCAGCGATTTCCGATTCCATCGAAACCTGAACCGCTTTAGGGTCCGCCGCCGCGCCCCTTGCAACCCGCCAGCTTTGCCTCAAATCTTCCCTGCTTGGTATTTGCGCGACTCGGCCCAATCCCGTAGCTTCAATCCACGGACATCATGTCCCGGACCTTTATCAGAACACGTGTGGTGCTAGGGAGCGCGTGGGGTGGATGGGGGTCCCTTAGGGGTAGGGGGCCCCCGTTTTTTCTGCTCAGAACAGCGCCAGAATGACCCCGATGATCGAACAGCCGATAATCGCATAGCCGCCGTCAATCACCGTCAGCCTGAAGGGCCGCATCGTGTAGGCGTTGTTCATCATGATCCAGGGTGAGATGAAAAATGCCCCCACCCCCACCCCGACCATCAGCCCCTGCCTGACCGACGTCAGGTCCGACATCGACATGACATGGCGCATCAGTCCGGCGACCAGCACCATGCAAATTGCCGACAGCACAAACGGCATCGGGCTTGACCCGCCCTCGGGCCGGCCATTGGCGCCCATTTTCAGCCCCGCCGCCGCCATCCAGGGTTTCGCCAGCGCCATATACCAGGCCGCGCCGAACACCCACGATCCGGCCGCTGCGGCCAATACATTGATCACTTCCATATCGTCCCTCCCTTTTACAGATCCGTCACACCGCCCAGATCGCAGATGATCTGCCATTCCTCGGGCGCTACCGGCTGCACCGACAGCCGCGAGTTGTTGATCAATACCATCTTCTCCAACCCCGGCACGCTTTTGCACCGCTCCAGGCTGATCGGTTTGGTCAGACGCGCCACGGGCCGGAAACACACGCAATCCCAGCGCGGATCATCGGTCTGGCTGTCTGGCTGGCTCAGCCGCGTCACCTCGACCACGCCCACGATCTCCTTGCCGACATTGGAATGGTAAAAGAACCCCCGCTCCCCCAACACCATCAACCGCATGTTGTTGCGCGCGCCATAGTTGCGGATGCCGTGCCATTCCTCTTGGGCGGGCAGCTTGTCGACCAGACTTTGAAAGCTGATCGCATCCGGTTCCGATTTGAACAGCCAGAACGCCATCAGCCGATGACCTTCTTCCAGGCCCTGACATCGACATTGGCGAACAGCCCCGCCTTGCCATAGGGATCGCCCGCCACCCAGGCCCGCACGGCTGCCAGATCGCCAACCTCCAGGATCACCAGCGATCCCGTCATATTGCCCGCCTCATCCAGAAAGGGGCCCGCCATTTCGACCACATCCGTGGCCGCGATATAGTCCAGATGCGCGGCACGGTTCGCGGTCCGAACCTCCAGCGCGCCGGGCTTGTCGATACAGATCAGGGCAAAGCGCATCACTACTCCTCTTTCAATGGTCGGGACATCAGGCTGCGGATCGCCATGTCCAAGGGTAACTTCTTGAGGGTCAGCGCCGCAACCATTTTGGTGATCGGCATGTCCAGTTTCAATTGTTCCGCCAGCCGCACCACGGCCAGCGCCGTGGCGGCACCCTCGACCGTGATCCGCGCGTCAAACGCCGATCCGGCCCCCAAAGCCATGCCAAAGCGCAGGTTGCGCGACTGGGTCGAGGTGCAAGTCAGCACCAGATCACCAAAGCCCGACAGGCCCGCCAGCGTTTCGGCCCTTGCCCCCAATGCCAGGGCAAAGCGCAGCATCTCGGCATAGCCCCGTGTCATCAACGCGGCCCGCGCCGAATCGCCCAGCCCCGCACCCACGACAACACCTGCCGCAATGGCGATCACGTTCTTCAGCGCACCGCCCAACTCTGCCCCCACCACATCCGTCGTGCGGTAAAGCCGCAGCGCGGCGGTTGACAGCAGTTTCTGCAATGGCTCGCCCGCCGCACTGGCGCAGGCCAGCGTCAATGCCGTGGGAAGACCCTTTGCGATGTCCACCGCAAAACTTGGCCCCGTCAGCACCGCGACCGTCGACGCCGGGCAACGGACCTGCACCAACGCACCCGCCCCGCGCAACGTCACCAGATCCACGCCCTTGCAGCAGGCCACCAGATGTGCGCCACCCAGGCGTGCCGCATGATCCTGCAAGAACTCGCCCAGGCTTTGCATCGGCACGGCCAGCAACACCGCCTCCGCCCCCGACAATTCCGCCAGATCCGCCGTAACAGAGACGTTTTGCGGCAATTCCGCCTCGGGCAGCCGCGCCGTGTTGCACCGGGTTTTCCGCATTATGGCAACCTGGTCGGCATCCCGCGCCCAAAGCTGCACCTCATGCCCCTCGCGGCCCAGGGCAATCGCCAAGGCCGTGCCGAATGCGCCTGCGCCGACTACCCCGATCATGCCTTGGCCCCCTTCTTTCCCGATCCGATCATCGGGGCCGCCCTGTCGTCCAGGGGCCAGCGTGGCCGCGCCACAAGGTCCATCCCATCGCGCCCGCCGACCTGAAACCGCTCGATCCCGGCCCAGGCGATCATCGCGGCATTGTCGGTGCACAGATGCAACGGCGGCGCGGTAAAACGCAGACCCTGCGCCGCCGAAACAGTCTCTAACCCCGCCCGAATGGCCCCATTCGCCGCCACACCCCCGGCCGCGGCAAAGGCGGGGACGGGGCCTGCGACCTTGGCATAGAGCGCCATCGCCCGTCGCGATTTTTCGGCCAGAACGGCGGTGACTGCGGCTTGAAAGTCCGCGCATATGTCGCGCCGATCCTGCACCCGAATGCCACCCTGCCGCGCCACCAGCGCATCCCGCGCCCGCAACACCGCCGTCTTCAACCCCGAAAAGGACAGATCACACCCCGGACGGTCCAGCAGCGGGCGTGGAAAGCGAAACCGCGCCGGATCGCCCAGACGCGCCTCGGCCTCGACCAGCGGCCCGCCCGGCTGTCCCAGCCCCAAAAGCCGTGCCACCTTGTCGAACGCCTCGCCCGGCGCATCGTCGATCGTCCCGCCCAGCCGTTCGAACCGTTCTGGCCCATGCACGATCAGAAACTGGCAATGACCGCCCGAAACAAGCAGGATCAGATAGGGAAATTCCAGCCCATCAGTCAACCGTGGCGTCAGCGCATGTCCCGCCAGATGGTTCACCCCGACCAAAGGCAGCCCGGTGGCCCGCGCCAGACCCTTGGCCAGCATGACCCCCGACAGAACCCCGCCGATCAACCCTGGCCCGGCCGTCACGGCAATCCCGTCCAGATCGTCCAGCCCAACCCCCGCCTTGGCCAACGCCCGCTCGACACAATGATCCAGCCGTTCGGCATGGGCGCGCGCCGCAATCTCGGGCACCACACCGCCGAAATCCTGATGCAGCGCCACCTGCCCCTCAACTTCCGAGGACAGGATGCGCCGATCCGCGCAGACCACTGCCGCCGCCGTGTCATCACAGCTGCTTTCGATGCCCAGAAAGGTCAGCGCCTTGCCCATCGTCACCTGTTGCCCAAAGCCTCTCCCGCAGGTAACACCTTGGCCATGGCCACACAATCCCGCGCCCCCGTGATCCTGTTGACCCGGCCCGCCGCTGGGTCGGCCCGCTTCGCCGCCACCCTGCGCGCCCGTTTTCCCGATCTGCCGATCATCACCTCGCCCCTTCTGGCACCGCGCTTCCTGTCGCCCAACCTTCCCGCCCGGGATTGGGCCGCGCTGATCTTCACCTCCGAAACCGCTGTGCAGGCCGCCCAGCGGATTGCTGCCGAGGGCACCATTTTGCCGCATCGCGCCTTTTGCGTCGGCGACCAGACCGCCCGCGCCGCCCGCGCCGCAGGTTTCGACGCCACCTCTGCCGCCGGTGATGCCCAGGCGCTTTTGCCCCTGATCCAAAGCCGGCCCATGCCTGGCCCCCTTCTGCATCTTCACGGCGCCGACACGCGCGGCGACATCGCAAACAGGCTCTGTGCCGCCGGAATCGACACTGTTTCCGCCGTGGCCTATGCCCAGGACCTGCAACAACTGTCCGAAACTGCCGCAGCCCTTCTGACCTCTGGCAGCCCCGTTCTGGCCCCGGTGTTTTCGCCCCGGACGGCACAGGCCCTGGCGCAGGAATGCCACCGCATCGGCGCTGTCCTGCCCGTGATCGTCGCCATCAGCCCCGCTGCCGCCGCCCCCTTCGCCCCCCATTTGGCGCATATCGCGGCCCATCCCGACGCCACCGCCCTGCTGGATGCGGTCGCCCTGTTGTTGAATGCACCGCCACAACCTTGAACCTGCCCCCCCGGCAGCATTAGGTTGGTCAAAAGGTGCAGCCCGTGCCAAGAAAGGACAGATCATGGTCGAGGTCACGGATCCCCCACTTGCGCCCCCACTTGCGCCTCCGCCCGAGGTCCCACCGCCCGCCGCCCCGCGCCGTCCGACCGTGATCCCCATGGTCATCGGGGGCGCCCTGTGCGCGGGCCTGGGCTTTGCCACCGCCCAATTCGCCCCGACCCTGTGGCCCCGACCCGACACCTCCGCCCTGCAATCCGCCCTTGACGCCCAGTCGGCCCAGATTGCCACCCTGCAATCCACCATCGCAAACCCGCCCCTTGATCCCGCCCTGACCCAACGCCTGACGGCGCTTGAATCCGCCGTCGCCGCCCCGCCCGCCTTGGCCCCCCTAGCCGCCCGCCTTGACGCGCTGGAAGCCCGGATTGCCACGCTTCACACCACCCCCACCGACCCTGCTGCCCTGCTAGCCCTGCAGTCCCAGATCGACGCGCTGAAACAGGGCGGCGTTTCCGCGGCCGCCTTGTCCGATATCTCGACCGCCATCGACGCCAAACTGGCCGAGGCCGAGGCCCGCCTGAACGCCGTCACCAAGGATGCCGAAGATCTGGCCAAAGCCACCTCGCAACGCGCCGCCCTGCGCCAGATCCAGGCCGCGCTGGATTTCGGTGCCCCCTATACCGCCGCTTTGGCCGATCTTGCCGACCTGACCCTGCCCGCCGCCTTGGCCGACAATGCCGCCACGGGCCTGCCCAGCCTGCAGGACCTGCGCGCAGGCTTTCCCGATGCCGCCCGCGCCGCCCTGGATGCCGCGCTCAAGGCGAACATGGGCCAAAGCTGGACCGAACGCGCCACCAATTTCCTGCGCGGCCAGACCGGCGCCCGTTCGCTGACCCCGCGCGACGGCGCGGATCCCGATGCCGTCCTGTCGCGCGCCGAGGCCGCCCTTGCCGCCGGCGATCTTGCCACCGCCCTGACCGAAATCGCCGCCCTCCCGCCCGAGGCGCAGACCGCGCTCGAGGCTTGGGCGACCCAGGCCAAACGGCGTCAGGATGCGATCCTGGCGCTGCAACCCCTGCTTTCCTCTGCCGGATTGTGAGGGTCGAATGCTCTGGTCCCTGATCAAAATCACCCTCTTCGTCGCCCTGGTGGCCCTGGTCACCCTTGGGGCGGGCCTGCTGCTTGAATCCGGCAGCACCCTGCGCCTGGCCTTTGCGGGCCATGAATTTACCCTTGGTCCGGTTCAGCAAGCCGTGGCCCTGCTTTTGGCGCTTGGCACCCTTTGGCTGTTGCTCAAACTCCTGGGCCTGCTCGCCGCGACCTTCCGCTTTCTGAACGGCGACGAAACCGCGATTTCCCGCTTTTTCGACCGCAACCGCGAGGCGCGTGGCTATCAGGCCCTGTCCGACGGCATGATCGCCCTTGCTGCGGGCGAGGGGCGCCTGGCCCTGATCAAGGCCGAGCGTGCCGAAAGCTATCTTGACCGGCCCGAGCTGACCAACCTTCTGGTGGCTCAGGCTGCCGAAGCTGCGGGCGACAGCAAAAGGGCCGGTGTGGCCTACAAGGCTCTGCTGGCCGATCCGCGCACCCGGTTTGTCGGCATCCGCGGCCTTTTGCACCAGAAACTGGCCGAGGGCGATACCGACACCGCCCTGAAATTGGCCGAAAAGGCGCTTGAACTGAAGCCGCGCCATGGCGGCAGCCAGGACATCCTGCTCAAGCTGCAATCCGAAAACGCCGATTGGAAAGGGGCCCGCGCGACCCTGGGGGCCCAGCTCAAATCCGGCGCCTTGCCCAAGGATGTCTACCGCCGCCGCGATGCCGTTCTGGCCCTGCAAGAGGCCAAGGCGGTGTTTTCCGACGACGCGACGATCGAGGCGCGCGAAGCCGCCATTGCCGCCAACAAACAATCCCCCGACCTCATTCCCGCGGCCGTCATGGCCGCGCGCGGCTATCTGTCCAAGGGTGACAAGAAAAACGCGACCCGCGTGCTGAAAAAGGCATGGGAGGCCAAGCCCCACCCCGATCTGGCCGCCGCCTTTGCCGATCTCGAACCCGAGGAAACCCCGGCTGGGCGCGTCAAACGGTTCAAGACCCTGACCGCCCTGCATCCCGCCGACAGCGAAACCATGATGCTGTCAGCCGAACTTCTGATCGCGGCCGAGGATTTCCCCGCCGCCCGCCGCGCCTTGGGCGATCTGCCGACCAGCCATCCGACCCAGCGCAATCTGGCCATCATGGCCGCTGTCGAACGTGGCGAAGGCTCCGACGACGCCACCGTGCGCGCCTGGCTGTCCAAGGCCATTACCGCCTCGCGCGGGCCGCAATGGTGCTGCGACAAGTGCCATGCCGTGCATTCCAATTGGTCCCCGATCTGCGAAAACTGCCAGGGCTTCGACACATTGTCCTGGCGCGAACCCGCCCAATCCAACGGCCGCAGCGCCACCGGCTCCGAACTTTTGCCGCTGCTCGTCACCACACCCAAGCCTTCCCCCACCATCCACGACCCCGATCCCGAACCCATCGACCTCGCCGCCGTCGCCCGCAGCGGCGGCTGAAAGGGTCCGCAAACCTTTCGATCCGGTTGTTGAAAATCGCTAACCCCTTGGGAAAAGTCGCAAAACACGATGTCCAAAATTTGGACAACTGCCCCACTTCCTACCTGATCCGGGCTTGACTTGCCCGCCCCTCGCATCTACTAGGGGCGCGGGCCGCTGTAGCTCAGCTGGTAGAGCACGTCATTCGTAATGATGGGTCCGCCCCGGAATGACGCGTAAAACCAGTCGCTTACGCGGCTTGACTTGGAAATAGTAGGGCCATAGTAGGGGCCACACCAGAAAAGTGCCGCCGTAGCTCAGCTGGTAGAGCACGTCATTCGTAATGATGGGGTCGGGAGTTCGAGTCTCTTCGGCGGCACCAGCCTTCCCTTTTAGAAACGTCACCGTGTTCAGCGTCATCGGAGGCGATTCTTTTTGTCGTGTCTTGTGGCTATGCCTAGGTGTTCAGTCCCGGCATCTGGTGGATCGGGTTTAGAATGAATCGTTCTGGCTCTGATGTCCAGACTTTGCAGATGTATTCGTATGGCGTGAGCC
>JAYSWK010000573.1:0-2935 GCA_043718085.1 Rhodobacterales bacterium | reverse complement strand
TACCGCGAACTGCCCGCCCTTTTGACGGTGGAAGAGGCACTGGCGGCCAACAGCCGCTTTGAACAGGGCCCGATCCTGTGGACCAAGGGCGATCCGGCTCGCGCTATCGCTACCGCCCCGCACCAATTGGACGGCGAGATGGAGGTGGGGGGCCAGGAGCATTTCTATCTGGAAGGTCAGGTTGCCGCCGCCGTGCCGCAAGAGGACGGGATGCATGTCTATGCCTCGACCCAGCATCCGACGGAAATTCAACACAAAGTGGCCCATGCGCTGCATCTGCCAATGGCGGCAGTGCGGGTCGAGATGCGGCGGATGGGCGGCGGTTTTGGCGGCAAGGAAAGCCAGGGCAATGCCTTGGCCGTGGCCTGTGCCGTGGCGGCCAAGGCCACCGGGAAGCCTTGCAAGATGCGCTATGACCGCGATGACGATATGGTCATCACGGGCAAGCGCCACGATCTGAAGATCCGCTACACGGTGGGCTTTGACGATCAGGGCCGGGTCCTGGGGATCGACTTTGTCCATCTGGTGCGCTGCGGGTGGAGCCAGGACCTGTCGCTGGCTGTGGCCGACCGGGCCATGCTGCATTCGGACAATTGCTATCATCTGCCCGACATCCGCATCGAAAGCCACCGGCTGAAGACCAACACCTGTTCGGCCACGGCCTATCGCGGTTTTGGCGGGCCGCAGGGGATCATCGCCATCGAGCGGGTGATGGACCATATCGCCCATGCCCTGAAACGCGAGCCTTTGGCGGTGCGACAGGCCAATTTCTACCGCGACATGGCCCCAAGCGGGCCGGGCACCGGGCGGCGGATCGGTGAGACCTATTCGCCCCATCCAGAACAGTTCCAGCCCCAAACCACGCCTTTTCACATGGAGGTCGAGGATTTCATTGGCGGCGCGATGGTGGAGGATCTGGTCAAGCGGTCGGATTACATCGGGCGCAAGGAGGCGATTGCGGCATGGAACAAGGGCAGTCCGGTCTTGAAGCGGGGCATTGCCTTGGTGCCGGTCAAGTTCGGCATCTCGTTCACGCTGACCTTCCTTAATCAGGCGGGCGCGCTGGTGCATGTCTATCAGGACGGCTCGATCCACCTGAACCACGGCGGCACCGAGATGGGGCAAGGTCTGAACCAGAAAATCGCCCAGGTGGCGGCCGCGGTGTTTGGGGTGGATACGGGACTGGTCAAGATCACGGCGACGGATACGGGCAAGGTGCCCAACACCTCGGCCACGGCGGCGTCAAGCGGGGCTGACCTGAACGGCATGGCGGCCCAGGCGGCGTGTGAGACGATCAGGGCGCGGCTGGCCCAATACATCGCCAACAAGCATCAGGAAAAGCCGGAAACGGTGCGGTTTGCGGGTGGGATGGTGCTTGTGGGCGGCGAGAGTTACACCTTTCAGCAGGTCGTGGAATGGACCTATCAGGCGCGGATCAGCCTGTCGTCGACCGGGTTCTATGCCACGCCCAAGATCAACTGGGACCGGGTCCGCGGGCGGGGCCGGCCGTTCCTTTACTTTGCCTATGGCGTGTCGGTGACCGAGGTGGTGCTGGACACGCTGACCGGCGAGAACCGCATCCTGCGGGCGGATATTCTGCATGACACCGGGTCAAGTCTGAACACGGCGTTGGATATCGGCCAGATCGAAGGGGCCTATGTGCAGGGTGCAGGCTGGCTGACGACCGAAGAGCTGGTCTGGGATGGCAAGGGGCGGCTGATGACGCATGCGCCCTCGACCTACAAGATCCCGGCCTGTTCGGACCGGCCGCGCATCTTCAACGTGGATCTGTGGAACCAGCCCAACCGCGAGGATACGGTGGGCAAGTCCAAGGCCGTGGGCGAGCCGCCATTCAATCACGGCATCTCGGCCCTGTTGGCGCTGTCGGATGCGGTGGCGGCTTGCGGGGATGGGTCGGTCTATCCGGATCTGGATGCGCCGGCCACGGCAGAGCGGGTGCTGGGGGCGGTCAGGAGGATGGGCAGTATTGCCCATCCTACAAGGGGCGCGGATGTTTGACCTTGCAGCCCTTGGCACGGCACTCGCCGCCCATGGCAGGGTCGCCCGCGTTGTCGTGGCCGGGGTTGAGGGATCGGGGCCGCGCGAGGTCGGGGCTGCGATGCTGGTCTGGCGCGGTGGCCAGTTGGGGACAATAGGTGGCGGGGCGCTGGAATGGCAGGCGGTGCAGCGCGCGGTTGGGATGCTGGAGGGCGGCGGCGGGGCGCAGGTCGACCGCGAGGCTTTGGGACCAGGCCTTGGCCAATGTTGCGGCGGGGCGGTGACCCTGGTGACCGAGGTTTGGGGCCATGTGCCGCAGGGCGAGGTGATCGCCCGGGCGCTGGACGCAACGCCCATGCCTTTGGCGGTCAACCGGCTGCTGGCCTTGGTTCGCGGGCAGGGGGTGGTGCCTGCGGCCCAACTGGTGCAAGGCTGGCTGGTCGAGCCCGTGGCGCGACCAACGCGGCAGGTCTGGATCTGGGGTGCGGGGCATGTCGGGCGGGCGATGGTGTCGGTCCTGTCGCCGTTGCCCGATCTGGCGATCACCTGGGTGGATATCGCGCCCGAGCGGTTCCCGGAGGCACCGGGGGTGCGCATCCTGCCGGTGCCGGACCCTGCGGATGCGGTGGCTTTGGCCCCCAGGGGTGCCGAGCATCTGATCGTGACCTTCAGCCATGCCCTGGATCTGGAACTGTGTCACCGGTTGCTGACACATGGTTTCGGCTATTGCGGGCTGATCGGTTCGGCCACCAAATGGGCGCGGTTCCGGTCGCGGTTAAAGGCCTTGGGGCATGGGGCGGATGCGATCGCGCGGATCACCTGTCCCATCGGCAACCCGGCTTTGGGCAAGCATCCTCAGGCCATTGCGGTGGGGGTGGCAGGGCAGCTCTTGGCCCGGCGTCGAGATCTGGGCAGTTTGGAAAACCGTTTCACATCA
>JAYSWK010000572.1:0-2937 GCA_043718085.1 Rhodobacterales bacterium | reverse complement strand
TCCGGCTGGAGGAGCGGGTTCCTGTTGATCATCCGTTGCGGGCGATCCGGGTTTTGACGGATGAGGTTCTGGCGGCTTTGGACAGCCGGTTTGAGGGGGCTATTCGCTGATGGGCAGGCCCTCGATTGCGCCCTTACGCTCGCTTCATTCCGCTGTATCGCTCGACGGACCGCCTCTGTCGTGGTGGCGCTGCCGTGAAGAACCTGTCCCATATTGCCTCCAGTTCCAAGGCCACACTCGTAACACCTCTTCGCGGGACTATACACCTAGCGCAAGATCAGCCGAATGGTCCGGCACCGGCGGTTCCGTCAAACCTCATGCCGCGCTAGATGTCGATGGTGTTCTCATGTTCCCAGCGCGAGAAGTGGGCGACATAGCTGTCCCATTCGCGGCGCTTGAGTTTAAGGTAGGCGGTCGAAAACTCCTCGCCCATCATGGCCTTCAGGGTCTTGTCCTTGTCATATTCGCGCAAGGCGTCCAAGAGGTTCAACGGCAGCTTCGGCGCGCCCTTCACCGTATGGCCCATCTGATACATGTCGATGTCATGGCGCTTGCCCGGATCCGCATTGGTGCGCACGCCGTCCAGACCGGCGGCGATGATCACGGCTTGCAGCAGATAGGGGTTGGCCGCGCCATCGGGCAGGCGCAATTCGAACCGACCCGGACCCGGCACGCGCACCATATGGGTGCGGTTGTTGCCGGTCCAGGTGACCGAATTGGGCGCCCAGGTGGCGCCAGACGAGGTGCGCGGCGCATTGATCCGCTTGTAGCTGTTGACGGTGGGGTTGCAGATCGCGGCCAAGGCCGAGGCGTGCTTCATGATGCCGCCAAGAAAGGCGCGGCCCTGATCGGACAGCGAGAGCTCTTTGGTCGGGTCCGAGAAGGCGTTCGACTTGCCATCCAGCGTCCAGACCGAAATATGGGCGTGGCAGCCCGATCCGGTCAGGCCCTTGAAGGGCTTGGGCATGAACGTGGCGCGGAAGCCATGCTTTTCGGCCACCGATTTCATCATGAACTTGAAGAACGAGTGCTTGTCAGCGGTCTGCATCGCGTCGTCATATTTCCAGTTCATCTCGAACTGGCCGATCGCGTCTTCGTGGTCGTTCTGATAGGCCTCCCAGCCCAGTTCCAGCATGTAATCGCAAACCTCGGCGATCACGTCATAGCGCCGCATCACGGCCTGCTGATCGTAGCAGGGCTTTTCGGCATTGTCGTAAGGGTCAGACACCTGCTCGCCATCGGCGGACAGGATGAAGAATTCAGGTTCCACCCCGGTCTTGACGCGCAGGCCCTCTTTGGCAGCTTCACCGATGAGTTTTTCAAGCACGTTGCGCGGGGCCTGCGCCAGAAGCTTGTTTTCCATCGACGGCCGGGCCGCGACCCAGGCCACGTCCTTTTTCCACGGCAGTTGGATGACCGAGGTCGGATCGGGCACGGCCATCATGTCAGGATGCGCCGGGGTCAGGTCAAGCCAGGTGGCAAAGCCTGCGAAACCCGCGCCTTCTATCGCCATGTCGTTGATCGCCTGCGTCGGCACCAATTTGGCCCGCTGACCGCCGAAAAGGTCAGTGTAGGAGATCATGAAATACTTGACGCCTTTTTCGTTGGCCCATTTGGCAAGGTCTTTGACCATGTGATAGCTCCCTGGTGGTTCGGTGCTTATGCAGGTTCGCAGCGCACGTCGGTTTTTACGGAATTCGCGATAAAGCATTCTTCATGCGCCGCGTGGTGCAACGCAAGTTCCTGGTCCCGCGTCCCGGACCAAATGATATGGGGGCGCAAGGTGACGGTCGAGACCCAGACGCGGCCGTCCGTCTTGGTCATCACGCCCTCGGCCGTGTCATCATAGCTATCCACCCTTTGCCCGGCCTTGGCGGCCAGGTGCAGGAAGGTCAGCATGTGACAGGCCGAAAGCGCGGCCACAAACGCCTCTTCAGGATCGACGCCCGCGGGATCGGCATATTTGCCCACGACATGCGGGCTGGCCGAGGCGCGAAAGCTGACGCCGCCGTCAAAGCTCCATTGATGGCCCCGCGCATAGGCATTGTCGGTAAAGGGCTCATCGGCCCCCCGCCTCCACTGCACCGTCGCGGTATATTTGGCCATCTAGCGCCCCGGGATCCAACTGGTCCCGGCCAGGGGCACCCCGGCCATGGCGGCGCTTTCCACCGTCAGGGCGCACAGATCCTCGGGTTCCAGGTTGTGCAGATTGTTCTTGCCGCAGGCCCGCGCGATGGTCTGCGCCTCCAGGGTCAGAACCTTGAGGTAGTTCTTCAACCGCCGCCCCCCCAGGATCGGGTCCAGCCGCGCGGCCAGAACCGGGTCCTGCGTGGTGATGCCTGCGGGGTCCTTACCCTCGTGCCAATCGTCATAGGCCCCGGCGGTCGTGCCCAGCTTGCGGAATTCGGCCTCGTTGGCCGGGTCATTGTCGCCCAAAGCAATCAGCGCCGCCGTGCCGATGGCCACGGCATCGGCCCCCAAAGCCATGGCCTTGGCCACGTCCGCGCCGGTGCGAATACCGCCCGAGACGATCAGCTGCACCTTGCGGTGCATGCCAAGGTCTTGCAGCGCCTTCACGGCCAGGGGAATGCAAGCCAGGATCGGCATGCCGACGTTTTCGATGAAAACGTCCTGCGTCGCAGCCGTCCCTCCCTGCATCCCGTCCAGAACGACCACATCCGCCCCGGCCTTCACCGCCAAGGCCGTGTCGTAATAGGGCCGCGCGCCGCCGATTTTCACATAGATCGGCTTTTCCCAATCGGTGATCTCGCGGATTTCCAGGATCTTGATTTCCAGATCATCCGGGCCGGTCCAGTCGGGGTGGCGGCAGGCGGAACGCTGGTCGATGCCCTTGGGCAGGTTGCGCATGGCCGCGACACGGTCGGAAATCTTCTGGCCCAGCAACATGCCGCCGCCACCGGGCTTGGCACCCTGGCC
>JAYSWK010000571.1:0-2941 GCA_043718085.1 Rhodobacterales bacterium | reverse complement strand
CGAGATCGGCTGGAACCTGTGGGATGGCGAACTGGAGGGCAAGGGTCTGGCATTTGAAGCGGCTTTGGCGGCGCGGGACTGGTTCTTTGCGACCAGCGGCCACACAACGGCTGTCAGCTATACCCATCCTGACAACCATCGTTCGCACCGCTTGTGCGCGCATCTGGGTGCGGTCCATGACCCTGACGCGCTGCAGCTTGATCCGCCCGAACGGATCTATCGCCATTTTGCCAAGACGGTGCGCGCATGATGCGGGTGCTGGACCCCAAGATGGCCGAGGCGATCGGTGCGCTGGTGCCGGTGATCGAGACGGCGCGGTTGCGCCTGCGCGCGCCAAGGCTGGAGGATTTCGTGGCTTATGAGGCGGTTTTCACCTCGGACCGCGCGGTCTACATGGGCGGGCCGTTCTCGCGGGACGAGGCTTTTGCCGATTTCACGCAGGCCGTTGCGGGATGGATGCTGCAGGGCATTGGCGCCTGGACGATCACGGCCAAGGGCCAGGAAGCCGCGCTGGGCTGGATCTATCTTTGGCAGGAGTTCGGCGACCCCGAGCCGGAACTGGGCTGGGTGCTGACGGCGCAGGCCGAAGGTCAGGGCTATGCCACGGAAGCCGCGCGTGCCGTGCTACCCGTGGCCCTGGACCTGTTGGGGCCCGGCAGGGTGGTCAGCTATATCGACGCGGGCAATGCCGCCTCGGCGCGCATCGCCGAAAAGCTGGGCGCCCGGCGCGACCTGGCCGCCGAGGCGGCCCTGGGCGAGCCCGATCTGCATATCTTCCGCCATTTCGCTGGAAAGGAGCCGTCATGACCGACGCTGTTACCCGCGCTGCAACGCTGCTGAAAGATCACCGCGCCAGCATCGACCGGCTGGACGCAATTCTGGTCTATACCCTGGCCGAGCGGTTCAAACACACCCAGGCCGTGGGGCGTCTGAAGGCCGAACATGACCTTCCGCCATCCGATCCCGACCGCGAGGCGGGGCAGATGGCGCGGCTGGAGCTTTTGGCCAAAGAGGCCGATCTGGACCCGGATCTGGCCAAGAAATTCCTGAACTTCATCATTTCGGAAGTCATCAGGCATCACACGAAACTGCAGAAATGACCAACCAATGGTGCGCCGAGGCCCACCCTACTCTAGGAGACTAAACCAATGTCCATGAAAATCCGTTTGGCCCGTGGCGGTTCCAAAAAGCGTCCGCATTATGCCATCGTTGCCACCGACAGCCGTATGCCGCGCGACGGCCGGTTCCTGGAAAAGCTGGGCACCTATGACCCGATGCTGGCCAAGGACAATGAAGGCCGCGTGAAGATGGATCTGGTGCGCATCAAGCATTGGCTGGGCCAGGGCGCCCAACCGACCGACCGCGTGGCGCGCATGCTGGAATCGGCTGGCGTTCTGCCGAAGAAGGTCCGCATGAACGCCAAGGCGGCGGTTCCGGGCAAAGCCATGGCCGAGCGCGCCAAGAAGAAGGCCGAGCGCGCCGCCGAGCCCGCAGCCGAGTAAACTTGCCAGGGCGGGCCTGTGCGCGGGCCCGCCCTTTTACTGGATCATGAGGGCGCAATGAGCATACCGGATCGCATTTGCGTGGGGGCCTTTGCCGGATCGTTTGGCGTGTCGGGCGAGGTGCGGTTGAAAAGCTTTTGTGCCACCCCGGAGGCGATTGCGGATTACGGCCCGCTTTTCACCGAGGATGGCAGCCATAGCTATGGCGTCAAGCTGACCCGCCCGGTGGCCGGGGGCCTTGGTGCGCGCGTGTCGGGCATCACGACCAAGGAACAGGCCGATGCGCTGAAAGGTGTCAGCCTGTTTGCCGATCGTGCAGCCCTGCCCAAGTTGCCGGATGACGAGTTTTACCACTCGGACCTGATCGGGCTTGAGGCGCGTGACACGGGCGGTGTCTTGCTGGGCAAGGTCTCGGCCGTTCACAACCATGGCGCGGGCGATCTGCTGGAAATCACCGGGGGCGGGCGCAAGCAGGCGCTGCTATTGCCATTTACCCTTGCCATTGTGCCCACGGTCGATCTGACCGCTGGACGGGTCGTGATCAACATGCCGGAAGGGCTGGACTAGGCAAAGGTTAACGGTCAGATTGCCGCCGATCCTGACTTGAGGCAACACATGCGCAATCGCTTGCGGTTGTTTGGACTGTTCACGGCGCTTTTGTATTTCGGCCCGCTTCTGGCGGGGCTGATGGGCCATGGCTGGATCATGGTGGCGGCTTTTACGGTGGTATTCCTGCTGTGGAGTGCCATTTTGAACCCGGAGCTTTGGCCCCATGCCACCGGGGACCTTGAGCGGTCGGAAGCCATTGTGGCGCTGGCGGCGCTGGTCGGCACACAGCTGTTGCTGGTCGTCTTGTGCTTTGCAGTCGGACGCGGCATTGGCGGGATTTTCGCGTTGAAGCCGGCCCTGCCCGCCTATTTGCCACTGGCCCTGTCCTTTCTGGCGGTTCCCCTGGGCCGCATGGTCCGGTTGCGAGACGATGCCGACACGGCACCGGCATTCGATCCGACGCTGCATCAGGACGGACAGGACCGCGCGGACCTTGCCCATCTGGCCCGGACCACATTGACCGGAATTGCCGCCTTGCCGGATGGGGTGGACGAAGAGGCGCTGCAAACCCGCCTGACCGCAATCGGTGCCGTGCTGGACCCGGTGACGATTCGCCAGGCCCTGACCCAGGCCGTCGCGGCGCACGGGGCGGGCCGAGCGATGCGCAAGGCGCTGATCATTCATGCGACCGATCCGGCGAACAGCGATCTTTTGGCCGAAAGCCGCTATCCGACCGAGGCCTTTGCCGCCACGGGGCAGGACGACGAATTGTTGGGTCTGTTCGCACGGCGCTGCACCAGGCTCTTGGAGGATCAGCCCGATCTGGCGGCAGATTGCCCCTTGGCCCAGACAATGACCAAAGCCGCCGAGGGTTGTCGTGACCCGGCATC
>JAYSWK010000058.1:0-5972 GCA_043718085.1 Rhodobacterales bacterium | reverse complement strand
GCGCACCGGGGACATTGTCAACGCCGTCGCCCGCCAGAGACTGGACATCAATGACGCGGGCGGGATCGACGCCGAATTTTTCAAACACCTCATCCGGGCCGATGGATTTGTTTTTCATCGGGTCGAACATGTCGATGCCCGGGCCGATCAATTGCATAAGGTCCTTGTCTGAAGAAATGATTGTGCAACCGCCCCCGGCGGCCTGGGCCTGCATGGCAAGGGTGGCCATGATGTCGTCAGCCTCGTAGCCCTTCATCTCGATACAGGCGACGTTGAAGGCGCGGGTGGCGTCGCGGGTCAGGGGGAATTGGGGGCGCAGATCTTCGGGCAGGGGGGGGCGGTTGGCCTTGTATTGGTCATACATGTCGTTGCGGAACGTATGGGCGCCGGCGTCGAAGATGACGGCAATATGGGTGGCGGCGGTCTTGCCGCCAGCCACGGAAAGTTCGTTCCACATCAGGTTGCAAAAGCCTGCAACGGCCCCGACCGGCAGGCCGTCTGATTTGCGGGTCAGGGGCGGCAGGGCGTGATAGGCGCGGAAGATGAAGGCCGAGCCGTCGATGAGGTGAAGGTGATGTCCCTTGCCGAAAGCCATGTTGTGCCCCCTTGTTCCCCCCGTTCATGCCATGAAGTGGCGCGGCGTGCCAGCCTGTTGACAGGCGGGTTTTGCAGGCCTATCCCGGCGCCATGTTGACCCTGACCCGCCCCACGACCTGGTATTTTACCACCCGCACATAGGCGGTTGGTCAGCATCGCATTCCCCCGATATGACCCTGAAACCGCCCGCAAGGTGGTTTTCATGCGCGCCTTGTGGGCCATCCCAAGAGGCGAGAGATGACGTTGATGATACGCGAAGCGGTGCCGGACGATCTGCCGCAAATACACGAAATGATTGGGCTTTTGGCCCGACATCATGGTGAGGATGTCCTGATTTCCCTGGAAACCCTGCATCGGCAGGTATTCGAGCTGGAGGTGGGCCGGATCTGGGTTGCCGCCGAGGAAGAGGGGTTGATCGGCTATGCTTTCGTCCTGACCTGGCCCAATCTGGTCACGGGAAAGGCGGCGCAAGAGATCAACCATCTGTTCGTCATGGAGTGGCGGCGGCAGGCGGGGATTGGTCGTGCGCTGATCGCCAAGGCGCGGACTGCCGCCCTGGACTCCGGGGTCGAGATGCTGCGCATCGGCACCCATCCTGAAAACCGTGGCGCGCAAAGGGCTTACCGGGATATGGGGTTGGAGGAGCTGCCGCAGGGCGGGCAGCGGTTCAAGGTGGTGTTGTAAGGGGCTTTTGCCAAACCCATCTGGCGGCGCCGAAAAGCGGGGATAGCGCGCGAGGAAACCTCATTCCGCCTAGTGATCGTCGTGGGCGTGAGCGCGGTCGATCTCGAACCTTTTGTCGCAATAGCCGCATTCGACAAAGCCGGTATCCTGCGGAATCGTCAGCCAGACGCGGGGATGGCCCAAAGCGCCGTCACCGCCGTCGCAGGCAATCTTCCAATGGGTGACGATCTGAGTCTCGGGCGCTTTGGTCGGCATTTGCGGTCCTTTGGGCTGGTTTGGGGGCAATGTAGCGGATGGAGCGAGGGCGGCAAGAGGGCTTGCGCGCGTTGGGTCAGGCTATTGAAACGACTGGGGATTAACCAAAGGTTAGCGACCTACAAAGCACCTACATTCCCTCTACAAAGCCTCTACACGAATTTCTTGGCGGCGGCAGCGCAATCAGGTTTAACGATTGGGGGCGATTCGGGAGGATGTCATGGCGTTTCTGCTTGCGATTGATCAGGGAACCACCTCGACCCGGGCGATCGTCTTTGATGACAGGCTGCGGCCCGTGGCCACGGCGCAACAGGAGTTCGCGCAGCATTATCCGGCCTCGGGCTGGGTTGAACATGACCCCGAGGATCTGTGGCGCGGCACGCTGGCCACGATGCGGGGTGCTTTGGCCAAGGCGGGGCTGGCGGCCCGGGACATCGCGGGCATCGGCATCACCAATCAGCGCGAAACCACTGTGGTCTGGGACCGTGCCACGGGCAAGCCCGTGCACAATGCCATCGTCTGGCAGGATCGGCGGACCGCCGAGATCTGCGCCACGCTGAAAGCCCAGGGGCATGAGCCGATGATCTCAGCCCGCACCGGGCTGCTGCTGGACCCCTATTTCAGCGCGCCCAAGGTGAGGTGGATCCTGGATCAGCATGGGCTGGCCGAACGGGCGCAGCGCGGCGAGCTGGCCTTTGGCACGGTGGACACATTCCTGATCTGGCGGTTGACCGGGGGGCGGGTGCATGCGACCGATGCGACCAATGCGGCGCGCACCATGCTTTACGACATCGGCAAAGGGGCCTGGGACACCGAGATTTGCGCGCTGATGGGTGTGCCCATGGAAATGCTGCCAGAGGTGCGGGACAGCGCGGCGGATTTCGGGATGACCGAGGCTGCCTTGTTCGGCGTGCCGATCCCGATTGCTGGTGTGGCGGGCGATCAGCAGGCGGCCACGGTGGGGCAGGCCTGTTTCGCGCCCGGCATGATGAAATCGACCTATGGCACGGGCTGCTTTGCGCTTTTGAACACCGGGGCGCAGATGGTTGCGTCGAAGAACCGGATGCTGACGACGATTGCCTACCGGATTGGCGGCAAGACGACCTTTGCGCTGGAGGGCTCGATCTTTGTTGCGGGTGCTGTGGTGCAATGGTTGCGCGACGGGTTGAAGATCATCTCATCTGCCAGCGAAACTCAGGCCCTGGCCGAAGCGGCGACAGATGGCGTGGTTGTGGTGCCGGCTTTTACCGGGCTTGGCGCGCCCTATTGGCGGCCCGATTGCCGGGGGGCGGTGTTCGGGCTGACGCGCAACTCGGGTCCGGCGGAGCTGGCACGGGCGGCGCTGGAATCGGTCGGCTATCAGACGCGCGACCTTTTGGAGGCGATGCGGGCCGATTGGGGCGGTGCGGCGGATGGCGTGTTGCGGGTGGACGGCGGCATGGTGGCCAGTGATTGGGCCATGCAATTCCTGGCGGATATCATCGCGGCCCCGGTGGATCGCCCGGTTGTCACGGAAACAACCGCCCTGGGCGCAGCCTATCTTGCCGGGTTGCAGGTGGGTGTCTGCCCGGAGCCTGCCGAATTTGCCAGAACCTGGGCGCTGGAGCGGCGCTTTTCCCCCGCGATGCCAAAGGCCGAGCGGGATGCAAAATATGCGCGCTGGCAACGGGCGGTGGCGGCCGTGATGGCGTTCTAAAGCGCGTCGCGTTCAATTGAATTCACTGGTGCTCCCGAACGCGTTTGCAAGAGCAATCGCTGCCTCGGGGTGCATGGTGAATGCCTGAATTTGGTGGAACGCAACACGGTCTAGATATTCACGCGACACGCTGCAAGGATCATGCGGCGATCTTCTTGCCCATATTGATCGCGGCCACGGCTACGCTGGTCAGTTTGGAGTTGGCGGCCTTCTCCATATCCAGAATTTCGCTGAGGAGATCATGCGCCTGGGTGTGACCCAGAACCTTGGCCCATTCGCGCAGGGCGCCATAGCGGGCGATTTCATAGTGTTCGACCGCCTGCGCGGCGGCGATCAGGCTGGCGTCAAGGGCAAGGCCGGTCGCATCCTTGATGATGCCTTCGGTTTCCTTGATCAGCCCTTCGATGGCGTCACACTTCAGGCCGACCGGCTTTTGCTTGATCGACGCAATGACCTTGTCGAGAATCGGGATCTGCTGCCTGGTTTCATTCAGATGGGCCTGAACCAGCGCCTTGAAGTCGGCATTGCCGGCAGCGGCCGCTACCTTGGGCAAGGCTTTAAAGCGGGATTGGTTTGCATGGAATCGAAAAACGCTGCCTCTCGCATGCGCTCGAACGCGTTTCCCGATGGGGTTTGTTTCCATGAAAACCCATCCCGCTCTAACCAGCGCGTTTTCGGCATAGCAGATGTCCTGCAGTGTGTGGTGAAATGCGTCTGCGAGGGTCTTCATGGGGATATCCTTCCTTGGTGGATGATCGTTCAATGGCGGATGTCTGACGGACCCATAGGGCCTTGCCGGACACCTGCACCAAGCAAACGCGGGCCGCGCCCTTTTGTTCCCCTGATCAACGGCCGGACCGGGGGATGCGGCGACTTGCCGCCGACAGCGGCAGGCCGTGGTGTCAAAGAGGAGGAATTCATTCGGGACAATTGGTCGGAGCGAGAGGATTCGAACCTCCGACCCCCTGCTCCCGAAGCAGGTGCGCTACCAGACTGCGCTACGCTCCGACCGTGGCGTGGGGGTTAAACCGTCAGGCCGGGCTTGGCAAGGGGGTGTCGCGGCGGGATCAGCTGGATTTGCGGCGTTCAACGAGCCGCATCCAGACGCCGTCGCGCGGCATCTTTCGCTGATCAAAGCGGGCGGGGGTTCCGAGCGCCGGGCGTTGGCGCGAGAACGAAGGACGCCATTCATGCCCGAGGCGATGATGATGGCGGGGGCAATACGGTCGGCCATGATGGCCAGCATCGCGGCGGTCAGGTCCAGAACGGCCATGGCGGCGACCAGCCCCGGATGGGTGATCGGCATGGGCCTGCGCGGTATGGCTCGGGGTAGGCTGACCTGCCGTGCCCTGCCGGGGAAAGTTCAACGGGAAGGTGCGGTCGAACGGGCGCCGGTGCCGCGATCAGGCGGTGGTCCGCGCCTCGGGGATGCGGCCCGCCACAAAAAGCAGCGCCAGCCCGGCCGTGATGATGACGGCGATCCCGGCGGCGGTGGTGGTGCCGGGCACCTCGCCCCAGAAGATGAAGCCCAGTGCGCTGGCCCACAGGATCTGGGAATATTGCATCGGCGCCACCACGATGGCGGGCGCCACCCGGTAGGCCGCGATGATGCACAGCCCGCCGATCGTGCCAAGCGCCCCCAGTTGCAGCCCCAGCACCATTTCATGCGGGCCGATGGGCTGCCAGGCGGCGGGCAGCACACCGGCGCTGCCGAAGGTCAGCACCAGCGCCGCCCCCAGCATCGAGGCGGCGGCCGGATAGATCAGGATCACACCCGCACTTTCGCGGTGGCCGATCTTGCGCAGCAAAAGCGAGTTCAGCGCCCCGGTCACCGCCCCGCAGATGGCCGTCAGATGGGCCAGATGAAAGGTCGTGGTCCCCGGTTGCAGCGCGATCAGCACACCGCCGAACCCTGCCAGCACGATCCCCCCGCGCAATGGGTCGATGGGCTCGCCCAGCATGGGCCAGGCCAGCAGGGTGATGATCAGCGGCATGGTGAAGAACACGGCATAACACTGGGCCAGCGGCAGATGGGTGAATGTATAGGTGACAAAGGCGCTGCCGATCAGCGTGATGCCGACCCGTGCCGCCGTCAGGCCGGGCAACTTGGGGCGCAGGCTGGCGCGACGGTCGGTCAAGATGATCTGCGCCAGAACGAAGGGCAGGCTGCAGGCCGCCGACAGGAACATGACCTGAAACGAGTTCTGGCTTTCGCCCAGCGCCTTGAGCGACACGTCGCAGCACGCATAGGCGCAGAACGCCGCAAGCGACAAAAGAGCGCCGCGCAGGGGAGTGGCCATGGTGGTCATGCCGCCTTATCGCAGGGAAGGATGAACAAAGCCATGCCCCGCGTGGAAGGGAATGGTGGTTTTATAGCGGTTCAGGTTTCGATGGAATTGGAAATCGCTGCCTCTCGTTTCACTCGAACGCGTTTTCCGATGTTCTTTTTTCTGTCAAAACCTGAACTGCTCTTATGCCCGCGCCCTGCGGTTCGATTGCAACAGCAGAAAAAGTCCCGAAGCGATGATGATGGCGATGCCAAGCCCGGTCCAATGGCCGATACGTTCGCCGAACAGGACCCAGCCCAGCACGGCGGCCCAGATGATCTGGGAATACTGCATCGGCGCCACCACGATGGCGGCGGCATGGCGGTAGGCGCCGATGATGGCATAGCCGCCGATGAACAGTTCCAGCGCCATCACGAAGGTCAGGCCGACCTGGCCCGCTGTCATGGGCTGCC
>JAYSWK010000570.1:0-2942 GCA_043718085.1 Rhodobacterales bacterium | reverse complement strand
GGCAGGGTCCTCGACCTTTGGCCAGTCCGCGCGCCGCGCCAGCCGCGCCCGTGCCCGCAGCCGCTTTGCGGCGGGTGTCCAGGGCAGGCCCAAGGCCCGGATCCCCTCCAGCGCGGCCAGCGCCACGCGGTCGGGCGGGGCGTCCCAATGCCGGTCATCCAGCACCAGCGCCCCCAGCCGTTCCTGTCGCCGTGACAGCACACGGCCCTCACGCCGGGACCATTCGCACACGTGTTCCCAAGCGATCCGGTCGGCGTAAAGTCTCCGGACCTCGGCTTCGGAAATCGCAGTCGCCTGCCGCACTGTGGCCTCACGCGCATCGCCGTCAAGGTCGGTCGCCACGATCAGCCGCATGCCGGACAGGGGCAATCCCGCCGCCATCGCCGCCCCCTTGCCGCCCGACAAGACCCAACGCGGGGCCTCGCCCTTGCGGCGCAGGCCGATACGGTCGGGATAGGCAAGGGCGGCCATCTCGGCCAGCGAAAGGCACCTGGGCGCGCCAGCCAACGATTTGAAATTGGCCGCCAGCCGCCGCGCCTCGTCCCTTACGCGCTCAACCGTCGGGCGATGCGCCTCCGGCGCCGGCCGCGCCACCGTTTGCATCCGCAATCCCAGATCGGGCGGAGCCCCACGCAACGGGTCGCGCTCGGCCAGCAGGGCGGCCAAAGTCGCCGCCCCCGGCCCCGCGACGGCCAGCATATGCGCCAGCCGGGGATGCAAGGGCAGGGCGGCCAACTGACGGCCATGCGCGGTGATGTGACCCTTGCCGTCCAGTGCGCCCAGACCGAGGGCGGGGTGCTGGTCTTTCTGCCGGGGGAAGGCGAAATCCGGCGGGTGGAAGGCCTGCTGTCGGACCTGGCCGGAGTGGCGGTCCGGCCCCTGTTCGGCGCGATGGATTTCGCAGCACAGCGTGCGGCGCTTGCTCCGGTGGAGGGGCGAAAGGTGGTGCTTGCGACCTCGATCGCCGAAACCTCGCTGACGCTGCCCGATGTGACGGTGGTGGTGGATGGCGGGCAAAGTCGGCGCGCGCGGTTCGATCCCAATTCCGGCATGTCGCGGCTGGTGACCGAACGGGTCACCCGGGCCGAGGCCGAGCAACGCCGCGGCCGGGCGGGGCGCGTGGCGCCGGGGGTCTGCTATCGGCTTTGGACCCGTGGCGAGGAGGGCGGTCTTGCCGCCTATCCACCCGCCGAGATCGAGGCGGCCGACCTGACGGCGCTGGCGCTGGAACTGGCGCTGTGGGGCGGGGCCGACCTGCCCTTTCTGACCCCGCCGCCACCCGGCCCTATGGCCGAGGCGCGGGCGCTGCTGACGGGTCTTGGTGCGTTGAAGGACGGACGCATCACCGACCATGGCCGGGTGCTGGCCGCCCTGCCCCTGCATCCGCGTCTGGCCCATATGCTGGCCCTGTCGGGGGCCGAGGCAGCCACTCTGGCCGCCCTGATGGCCGAGCGTGACCCCCTGCGCGGCGCACCGCCCGATCTGGTGCTGCGCCTGTCCGCCATCACCGATCCGCGCCGCTTTGAACGGGATCATCCCTGGCCCGTGGCGCGGCCCGTGGTCGAGCGGATCACGGAGGAGGCGCGCCGCCTGCGCCGTGCCGTGACCCCGGGGCCGGAGCGGTCGGTGGCAGAAATGGCGGCGCTGGCCTATCCCGACCGGATCGGGTTGCGCCGAAAGGGTGACGCCCCGCGCTGGGTTCTGTCGGGAGGCAAGGGGGCCGTGATGGCGCCGGGCACGCCCTTGGCCGCAGCCCGGCTGATCGTGGCCACCGATCTGGACGGCGATGCGCGCGAGGCAAAGGTGCGTCAGGCCGTGGCCCTGTCCGAAGCCGAGTTGCGCGGACTTTACGGCGATCAGATCCACTGGCGCGACAGCTGCGAATGGTCGCGCCGCGAGGGGCGCGTTGTGGCCCAGCGCCGGGAATGTTTCGGCGCTTTGGTCCTGGCCGAGCGTCCCTGGGATGCCCCGCCCGAGGCCATGGGTCTTGCAGCCTTTGACGGGCTGCGCGCGCTTGGCCTGCCCTGGACCCCTTCCGCCCGCCGCCTGCGCGCCCGCATTGCCCTGGCCCGCACCGAAGGCTGGCCCGAGGTGACGGACGCGGCCCTTCTGGCCGAAGCCGCCTGGTTGCTGCCCTGGCTTGGCAAGGCGCGGACCGAGGCCGATCTGCGCGGGCTGGACCTGACCGAGGCCCTGAGGGCCCTGTTAAGCTGGGACCAGCAGGCCGGGCTTGACCGTCTGGTCCCCGCCCATTTCACCACCCCATTGGACCGCCGCGTGCCCATCGACTATGACGGCGAGGCCCCCGGCATCGCGATCCGCCTGCAGGAAATGTTCGGCGTGACCAGCCATCCGGTGGTGGGTGTTAAATGCTTGCCCCTGCGGGTGACCCTGCTGTCACCGGGCCAGAAACCCATCCAGGTGACGATGGATATTCCGGGCTTCTGGCGCACGTCCTACGGCGATGTCCGCAAGGACATGCGTGGAAGGTACCCCCGCCACCCCTGGCCCGAGGACCCGACCCAGGCCGAACCCACCCTGCGCGCCAAACCGCGGGGGACGTGAGGGCCGTTCCCCCAAGCGAGATGGGTTTGCACCATGACGCAACCGCTGCTTCTCGCCTTCGCGCGAACGCGACTTCCGTTGGTAGCGGATCGCGTGAAATCCCATCCCGCCCTAAAGCCCCGCCAGATACCCCTCGATCTGGCCGAACTGGTGATCCCAGCCGCCCTGCATGCCGGCGTGGGCGGCGTCGAAGGTGGCTTCCTCCTGATCGCTGGCATTCAGGGGCTGCCAGGTGACGCTGAGCCGGGTCGTGCCGTCGCCGAGGTCTTCATAGTCGTTGATCGACAGCATCTCGCGCGGCCAGGTCGGGGCCATGGGGTGCGGGACGACATTGCCGTCCTTGTCGGCAAAGCTTTGCACCAGCACCACTTTTTTCA
>JAYSWK010000569.1:0-2943 GCA_043718085.1 Rhodobacterales bacterium | reverse complement strand
ATGGAGAGACCCAATGGCACGCCAGATCGCTGATCTGAACGCCGAGGTACGGACGGGGACAGGCAAGGGGGCCGCCCGGCAAGCTCGTCGTGACGGCTTCGTACCCGGTATCGTTTATGGAGACGGCCAAGAGCCCGTCGCCGTCAACCTTGGCTACAACTACCTTGTCAAGCACCTGAAAGCCGGGCGCTTCTTGCAGACCCTGTTCAACCTCAAGGTTGCCGGTCACGAGGACGTCCATGTCGTCTGCCGCGGTGTGCAGCGCGACGTGGTCAAGGACACGCCCACCCATGTGGATTTCATGCGCCTGCATGACGAAAGCCGCATCGTGCTGCATATCCATGTGACCTTCATCAACCACGAAAAGTCGCCCGGCCTCAAGCGCGGCGGCACCCTGACCGTGGTGCGCAATGAAGTGGATCTGGACGTGTTGGCCGGTGACATTCCCGACCACATCACCGTGGATCTGGAAGGCAAGCAGATCGGCGACGTCATTCACATCAGTGACGTGGTTCTGCCCGAGGGCGCCAAGCCCACGACCGCCCGCAACTTTGTGATCGCCAACGTTTCGGCGCCTGCCGGCTTTGTCGACGAAGCCGCTCCGGCGGCCTGACGCGGCCATCGCATCTGATTTCAAAGGGCGGCAGGCTTCTGCCGCCCTTTGTCTTGCGCGGGGCAGGCTAGTGGCACGTCGTCCGCAAAGGCCCTGGTGGTGACCGTGCTGTCGCCTCTTGCTCCTTGCTGGCCCGCCGCGCATTCTGTGCCCGGGCCAATCGGGCGAAATGGGCGGATGGGATGAAACTTTTTGTGGGCCTGGGCAATCCGGGGGCAGACTATGCCGGGCACCGGCACAACGTCGGCTTCATGGCGCTGGACCGCATTGCGGCGGACCAAGGCTTTTCCCCCTGGAAGCGCGGCACCAAGGCGCTGATCTGCGAGGGACGGCTTGGCGAGCAGAAGATCATCCTTCTGAAACCGCAGACCTTCATGAATGCCTCGGGCGAGGCGGTTCAGGCCGCCATGGCGTTTTACAAGCTGCCTTTGGCCGACATCACCGTCTTTCATGACGAGCTGGACCTTGCCCCGTTCAAGCTGCGGGTCAAAGAGGGCGGCGGTCATGCCGGGCACAATGGGTTGCGGTCGCTGCATGGCCATATCGGGGACGGCTATCACCGGGTCCGCATCGGCATCGGTCATCCCGGCCACAAGGATGCCGTGTCGGGCTATGTGCTGCACAATTTCGCCAAGGCCGAGGCCGAGGGGCTGGCCGACCTTTTGCACGGCATATCGGAAGGGGCTGTGGCCCTGGCAAATGGCGATGGCGCGGGCTTCATGAATGCCGCGGCCCTGCGCTCCGTGCCGCAAAGATCGGGCGGCGGGGCGGCAGGGGCAAAGCCCGCCCGACATTCCACGGCGGATGCCCCACCGCCGCCTGAGGCGGCACCCCTAAGCCCACTGCAACGCCTTGCGGCGCGGTTTCGCAGCCAGGGATGAGCGACCTCGCCGCCCTTTTCGCCCGTCAGGCCGACGATTGCCGGGCCTTGGGGTCCGCGTTCAACGGGCGGGTCTTGGACCGGATGCTTGCCTGTATCTGGCCCGACCAGACCGCCCGGCTGGAGCGTGCCCAAACCGCCTTGACACTTGCCGCAGCCCTGCGCCCGCCGGTGGCGCAAGGTGACGCAGCGGATTGGGCTGGCGCGCGGCTGGCCACCCCGCGTCCCCATGCGTTGCATCTGATCTATCACACGGTCGCCGCACAATATTTCCCCACCGCCACCGCGCAAACCCTGAGGCTGGCCCTGCAAGCGGCAGGGGCGCGGGCCACACCCGATGCCCCGCTGGCCCATCTGGCGATGGAGGCTGATGGCGGCAGCGGCGCCGCTCTGACCCTTACCCTGTGGCCCGGCGGTCAGGTGATCCCCCTTGGTCGCGCCGACTTTCACGGGCGCTGGGTGACCTGGCAGGCCCCGTAACCCAGGGGGGCGCACATCGCGGATCAGCCGGGCTCAGATCCCCGCGTCAACGCTTGGGGACACAGCCCTTCAACTGCCGCCGAACATCCCCGCCAAGGCCCGGCTGACTGTGGCCGACACGCCGGGACGCTTCTGCGCGACCCAGGGCAAGGGGCGGCACAGGTCCATCGCGGCCAGGCCGACCCGTGCGGTCAGCGCGCCATTGACCACACCCTCGCCAAAGCGGCGCGACAGTTTCGACAAGATCCCGCCCCCGGCGAACGAGCCCAGAAGATCATCCGTCAGCGCCAGCGCCCCGGTGGCCACCAGCGACAGAAACACCCGCCGCAGCAATTGCCACGACCCAAACGTGCCCGAACGCCCGCCATAGATCTCGGCCACCGCCCGGATCATGCGCATGTTCATCACCAGAGCCGTCGCCACATCGGCTAAAGCCAAGGGCACCAGCGCCGTCACCATGGCCACCCGCCGCGCCGAAGCTTCGACAGCCGCCAGTGCGGCCTGATCCAGCGGGGCCAGCACCTCGCGTTCGGTCAGGGCCAGCAGCGCATCGGCGTCCATCACCTCGCCCTGCCGATCGGCCACGCGCCCGCGCCCGGCTGCCGCCTCGTCCCGTCCGGCGTAAAGGCGGTCAACCTGCGCCACGACCTGGCGTGCGGCACCCAGATCGCCCGCAGCCTTGGCCCGCCCGGCGGCGGTGCGGATCCGGTCCAGCCGCCCCAACCGGGCAAAGGCGGCAAGTTCACCCAGCAGCACGACCAGGCCCACGCCCAAAGCCGCAATCAACAGCCCGAACGCCGCCCAGCCCAAGGCCGTATTGGCCGCGAAAAGCCCGGTCACAAAGTTCCACGCCGCCACCGACAGAACCAGGCTGAACAGGCTGCCAAACACCCAGACGGCAAAGCGCCCAAAGGCCGAACCCCGCCGCCCCGCGACCAAAGCCAGCCCCTGCATCGCCTGGCCCTGCGGC
>JAYSWK010000568.1:0-2950 GCA_043718085.1 Rhodobacterales bacterium | reverse complement strand
ACCCGTGTCTTGATTGCAGCCTTGCTTTCCCCGGCAATCTTCAATCCAAAGCCGATGTTCTCGCCTACTGTCATGTGCGGATAAAGAGCGTAGGACTGAAAAACCATGGCCACGCCACGAGCAATCGGATCGGCATCGGTCTGATTTACGCCATCCAGAAACAGCGTCCCGGAACTGACCGGCTCAAGCCCGGCGATACAGCGCAGCAGCGTGGACTTGCCGCAGCCGGACGGACCAACAAGCACCACGAATTCACCCTCGCTGATTTTCAGGTTCACGTCACGGATGACTTCGACACTGCCGAAGGACTTCCGGATGCCTTTGAGTTCGACACTTGCCATCGGTGTACTGAGCCTTCTACTTCAGGGACTTGTCATCAGGCGGTGCGGGGTGGTCGGTCAGCATCTGGAAGTTCAGGTGCCATGGGATCGGGTTTTGCCTCAGCAGATCGGCCAGTTCTGCGCCGGTGGGCTCGCGCCCCAATGCACGGCGCGCCTTGTTGCGGTGCAGGGCCGACCATAGCTCGTCCAGCAGGGTTTCGCCTTCGCGGATGGCGGCGAATTCGGTGGTTAGGAATGCTTCCAGTTCCTCGACCTGGCCCGATTGCGCTGCGACCTGCGCACGGGCAAGGAGAACCCGCTCGCGCTCCAGAACGGAGGGCGAAAGTTTTTCGATGAATCGCGACATCTGTTGGAACCGGCCGGTTTTCCGAAAGAAATCGACGATTTCGTCGGCCAGGTCGGGTGGGGCGCCGGGCCTTGACCAGGCCAGCATATAGTCTTGCTCTGCCGCGTCATCCGTTGCCGCCACCAAGGCGCTTTGGCGATAGCCAAGCCAGGTTGGCTTCATCGACAGGGACCGGTCGTAAAGGGCCGCGGCATCTTTGGCGCGCCCTTCATTCAAGGCCGCCAGCCCCAACATCAGGGCGTGCAGCCAAGTCTCGCCATGCGCCTCTGCACTTTTCGCAAGCGCCGAGCTCCAACGGGCAGAAACTGCAAAGTCGGGCGGAACCTGGACAAGCGCGGCGGGCGAAAATATTCCGTTATCGACAAGATCGTCCCAGGCAGATCGCTCTGCATCGGGGGTAGAGAAATCAAGCCCTGCCGCGATCGGCCTTGCCATCAGGCGTTCGTCGCGGCCTCCCCACGGCGAGCCGATCGACAGGCGATGGTCAGCCGCACGTGAAGATACCTCACGAAGGAAAAGATCAATCTCGTCCAGTTCAGCGACGGGAAGTCGCTGATCAACTATTCGGCCAGCGGCTGCGACAGCCGTTCTGTAATCGGCAGAATGGGTCTGCTTTGCGTCGACTTCCAGTGCAGCGTAGCATTCGGTCCAGTGGATTTCGCTTTTACCCGGAAACGCGAACCTCTGGTTCTGTGTCGGCGTGAACCCGCTTTGGATTTCAATGTAGGCGCCTTTGCCCGGCTGCGAGAGGAAGTCCATCCAGTGCTTTCCACCGGGCGCGCTGCCAAAATAGAAGAACTTGCGGCCACGCATCCGGTCGGTTGCGGTTTGGACCAGACCGACACCGCCCTCATCCAGCGCGGCGATCCACAACCTCGGGGCGTCAGGTGCGCGAAAGAAAACCGAGGTCGCGTTGCGCCAGTTGTCGGGGTAAGAGCCATCAAACCGCTCTGGGTCGGGGAAGGGCAACCGCGCAAGCTCGTTGCCCGGCAGCACATGCTCGACGCCGTAATCCGCAGGGCTGAGAACGCGCAGTCCGGGCTTCGCTGCGACGGCGGTATTTGTCCACCAGAAGCCCAGCATGTCCGTGGCGTCCGGGTTGACGATGCGGCCGTGCATGAACAGCCGGTCGTCGCCGTCAGGCACGAACAGATCGATCTGCCATGCCGCCTGCATCACCCGGTCAAACTCGTAGATCCGCAGGACCGGCCCACGCTCGGTTTCAAGCGTCGCGACAAAGACAGTCGCGCAGGCCACTGGAGTGTGTCCGGGAACCACACCATTCCATTCTATGCCGCCCGGAAACCAGGCATTCAGTAAGCCAAGGTTTCCGGGCTGAAACACCGGATTTGCAAAAAGCAGCTCGCGGTCCAGGCGGTGGTCGCGCAGACTTGTTACGCGCCCGCCAAAACCCGGGGCGATGGACACGCACAGGTGGCCGTTGCCCAAGGTGACAATCGGCACTGACTTTGGGGTCTGGCTGCGATTATAATTGTCGAACACCTGATAGGGCAGGATCGAATCCTTGCCAAGCAGGAAGCTGAGGTCGGTTTCCTCCGGACTCAATCCGCGATGTGGGGGGATCGGCTTTCTGAGGACCGGTTGTTGCCAGCAGAATTTTGGTAAGGGATTGGGCGGGCCCAGCTCCGCGGCAGAAATCTTCATGGTCGTCTCGGTGATCCTAGCCCGGTTTGTCGCAGCGCCTTTCAATTTTATCATTTCACACCGCCCATCGTGATACCGCTGATCATCCGTTCGGACAGGAAGAGGAAAATCAGGATGGTGGGGACCATCACGATTGTTACCCCAGCGAATAGTCCGGCCCAATCGCCCCCCGAATATTTCATCGACGTGATCAAGGAATACATTCCCAAAGACAAAGTGCGGTTTTCGGGGCTGTCGATCAGGACCAGCGACAGCTGGAACTCATTCCAAAGCCCGACAAAATTAAGAATTGCGACAGTCAGGATTCCTGGCTTTGCCAGGGGCAGCATGACATAGAAAAAAACCTGCCAGTCCTTGCAGCCGTCAATTCGCGCAGCGGATTCAAGCTCTGACGGCAGCGAGGAAAAGAACCCCTGCATGACAAAGACGGAGAATGGCACCGACAGCGCAACGTAGGCTAGGCCCAGGCCAAACAGGGAATCGGATAGACCGAGCCGGTTCATGATCACCGCCAGCGGCACGAACAACAGCGGGATCGGCACACCCATGCCGAAGACCATGAAGTTCGAAACCGCCTGCCGGCTGCGAAACCTTCCGC
>JAYSWK010000567.1:0-7393 GCA_043718085.1 Rhodobacterales bacterium | reverse complement strand
CGTTACTTGGTCTTGCCGAGGCTATGAAATGCCGCCGTCAGGTCTTGCTGGGCTATTTCGACGAAGCGGCGCCACCCTGCGGCAATTGCGACCTTTGCGACCGCCCCGCGCAGGTGTTCGACGCGACCGAGGCGGTGCGCAAGGCCCTGTCGGCCATCCTGCGCACTGGCGAATATTTCGGCGCGGGCCATTTGATCGACATTCTGACCGGCAATGCCACGGCCAAGGTGCGCGAACGCGGCCATGACGCGCTGCCAACCTTTGCCGCCGGGCGCGATCTGTCCAAACCCGCCTGGGGCGCCGTCTTTCGCCAGATGATGGGCCGCGACCTCATCCGTCCCGACCCCGACCGCTTTGGCGCCCTGCGGATGACCGACGCGGCCCGGCCCATTCTGCGCGGCGAACAGGCGATTTCGCTTCGGCTGGATACGGTCGAAACCGCCCGGCCCGAACCTGTGGTGCGCGCGCAGGTCGATGACGAGGATGCCGATCTTCTGGCCGCGCTGAAAGCCAAGCGCCGCCTCTTGGCCGAGGCGCAAAAGGTGCCGACCTATATCATCTTTGCCGACCGCACGCTGATCGAAATGGCCAAGATGCGGCCGCAAAACCTGGATCAGATGATGGGCATCAGCGGGATCGGGGCGAAAAAGCTGGAAAGCTATGGCGCGGCCTTTCTGGAGGTTGTGACCGGATCCTTGCCCCGTGGCCTGCATCCGGCGCGGCGCAAGCTGGTGGGCCAGGACGCGGGCCAGGTCTTTGACCGCCTGGCCGAGGTGCAACTGGAACTGGCGCGCGGCGCCGATGGGACGGGCAAACCGCTCAGCTGCACCAATTCCCTTCTGCGCCAGATCGCCGAGCGGCGGCCAAACACCCTGTCAGGCCTGGCCGATATTCCCGGCATGGGCGAACAAAAGATCGAACGCTTTGGCACGGCTTTTCTGGTCGTGCTGCGCGGCGATGAATAGGCTTCGCTCCGGCGCACTGCGTTCTCAGGTTCCCGTCATCTGTTCCGGCTCGGGATCCAGGCTGCGCGCCTCGGCCGGGCAGAACTCGGCCAGCACGGCGGCAATGGCGGCCTTGCGCAAGGGTTTGGTCATATAGCGGTCGATCCCTGCGGCCAGAATGCCCTCCTCGTCGCCATCCATCGCATGGGCGGTCAGGGCGACGATGGGCAAATGACCGCGCCCGGCTTCAAGATCACGGATCGCGCGGGCGGCTTGGCGGCCATCCATTTCGGGCATCGAGATGTCCATGAAGATCAGGTCAGGCTGGAAGCTTTGGAAAAGATCGACCGCCTCGCGGCCGTTATTGGCAAAGACCAGCTCGATATCGACATCTTTGACCATCTTCTGGAACACCAGCTGATTGGTCCGATTGTCCTCGGCCGTCAGCACCCGCATCTGGCGCTGCTCGGCCGGGGGCTGGGGGGCGGCGGCAGGCGGCACCGCGTCGATCGCCTCGCCCGTCAGCGCCTTCAGCTGGCGGTAAAGGTCCGAACGCAAGATGGGCTTTTGGATGATCGCGGCCAATTCGGCATATCCCGGCGCGTCGCGCGCGGCGGCGGGGTCCGAGGTCAGCAGAACGATGGGCAGCGTCAGCCCCCTTTCGCGGATGCGCAAGGTCAGGGCCAACCCGTCCATGTCCGGCATGTTGTGGTCGGTCAATACCGCGTCAAACCCCTGATCCCGCGCCAGAACCTCCAGCGCATCGGCCCCGTTGCGGCACAGCTGAACGCCCACGCCGCAAGGTTCCAGTTGCCGCTCCAATATGGTGCGGTTGATGAACTGGTCGTCCACCACCAGCACCCGTTTCAGGTTGATGGGCAGATGCGGCGTGCCCGCATCTTCGGACGCGGGCAAAGTGATGCGGAAGCCAAAGCACGACCCTTTGCCCACTTCACTATCGACCCAGACCGCCCCTTCCATCCGCTCGATCAGCCGCTGGGTGATGGCCAGGCCCAGACCCGTGCCTTCGAACTTGCGGTTGGACTGGTCTTCGACCTGGTTGAACTCGCCAAAGATGTGGTCCAGGTATTCGGGCGCGATGCCGATGCCGGTATCCTCGACCGTCACATGCAACTGATGCTGGCCCGGATCGCTTTCCAGCCCGACCACGCGGATCAGCACATGACCCTTTTCGGTGAATTTGACGGCATTGCCCAAAAGATTGGTCAGAACCTGCCGCAACCGCCCCGGATCGCCGGTAAAGCGGGTGGGCAGGAACATGTCGAAATCGATCATCAGATCAATGCCCTTGGCCCGCGCCTTGGGCTGCAACAGCATCGTGACCTCGTGGATCGTGCGCTCCAGGTCAAAGGGCTCGGGGTAAAGCTCAAGCCGTTCGGCCTCGATCTTGGAATAGTCCAGGATGTCGTTGATGATGACCAGCAAGGCCTCGCCCGATGATCGGATCGTCTCGGCGAACAGGCGCTGTTCCTGGTTCAACTCGCTGTCGCACAATAGCTCGGCCATGCCGACGACGCCATTCATCGGGGTGCGGATCTCGTGGCTCATATTGGCCAGGAAGGCGGATTTGGCCCGGTTGGCCGCCTCGGCCGCCTCGCGCGCGGCCAAAAGGTCGGCCTGGTGCTGTTTTTCGGCCGTGATGTCGATGCGCAGGCCGACGCGACCGCCGTCAGGTGTCGGATGATCCTGCGACCGGATCCAGTGGCCATCGCCCAAAAGCTGCTCGACCGCCTCGCCGGGGGTGTGGTGCTGTGCCAGCCGTTCGGCCAGCCATTCCGCCTCGCGGCCCGCGGCTGCCGGATGCTGGCCATGGGCCAGACCATAGCGCAGAATATCCTCGAACCTGGCACCGGGCACGATGGCGGGTGCAGAGGCGGCATAGATGTCGCGGTAGCGTTGATTACAGGTCAAAAGCCGGTCCTCTCTGTCGAAAAGCACAAAACCATCGGGAATAGCCTCGATCGCGGCCCAGATGCGCATTTGTTCGGTGATATCAAGCACAAGCGACACCATATCGCCATCGCGGGCACGGCGATTGACCATGCGCAACCAGCGACCATCCCGCCTTTGCAGCGTCACGGCGTCGATCGGGTCGGCATCCAGAACGCCAACCAGATTTTCGGCAAAATCGGCGGCGGATTGACCATTCATCTCGACCAGACCGGCACCCGCGATCAGGTGGATTAGGTCAGGATACAGGATGCCGGGGGCAATCGGAATGGGCTGAACCAAGGCCAGATAGGCCTGATTGGCCGTCACCAGCCGCAGATCGGCGTCATAAACCGCAAAGCCGTCGTTGATCGTGTTGATCGATTCCCACAGCCGCCGTTCCGCCATGACCGCGGTCGTATGGGCGCGGTCCAGATCATCGACAAAGCGCGAGTTCTGGCCTTTCAACGCCTCAGCCTCGGACAGGGCGCTGCGGGTCACTTCGCGCTGCACCACGATCTGATCCGAAAGCGAGCGGGCATGCAGGCCCAGTTTTTCATTGGCGGCAAAAAGCTCGCGGCTTTTCTGTTCCAAAAGGCGTTCTGCGGCCAGCCTTGCGCGCCGCTCCTTTGCCAGACGTTCTGCGATTTCCATGCCTGCCCAAAGCCCTTCTGGACCAATCCTTGCGGGCACCTTGGCAAATCCAGGTGAATGCCAGCTTAACGCCGACAAGTTCTTGCGGCCAAATCATCACAGTTCTTGCGCCCGATTGCCCGGCCATGCGATGTTCCGATTTGGGTATGTGCGGAGGTATTTCGATGCGTCGTTTTCGTTTGATGTCGGCGGCTGCTCTGGCGCTTGGATTTCTGCTTTCGGGACCTGCATTCGCCGATGACCTGATCCCCGCCAAGCGGCTGGCCCTGACCGAAAACACCGATATGCCCGGCGGCGACATCGCCTCGATCTTCGACACCACACTGGATGCCTGCGAGGCGGCCTGCCTGACCAACAAACAGTGTCAGGCCTTTACCTTCAACACCATCAACGGCTCGTGTTTTCCCAAAAGCGCGGCTTCCGATGGCGAGCATTTCCAAGGAGCCTATTCCGGCATCGTGCTGCCCGCCGAAAAGGGTTTGCAGGACCGCGCCGCATCGCGCCGGGCCGAACTGGGTTTTCTGCCCGATTGGGATGTGCAGCCGGCAACGGCGCTGGCCGCCGATCTGGCCAATCTGCATGTGAACAATGGCGTGGCCCCTGCGGATGACCTGATCTCGGCCCGTGATGCCGAAGCGAGCGGTGATTTCGACAGCGCCTACCGCTATGTCGGGGCCGCGACCAATCTGGACGACAGCGCCGACAACTGGCTGGAATATGCCCGCCTTCAGCTTTTGGCCGCGACCCGCGATCAAAACAACGCGGGCACCCTGAACAACAATGCCTTCCTGGCCACGGTCAACGCCTATCTGCGGGCCGACAACCCCGCGCAGCAACACAATATTCTGGTGATGATGGGCCAGACGCTCGAGGTGATCGGGCGTGGCCGCGACACGGTTCAGGCCCTGCGCCTGGCCCAACAGCTGCAACCGCGCGACGATACCGCGGCCTTGCTGGACGATGCCATCGGCAAATACGGCTTCCGCATTGTCGAGAATACCGTGCAATCCGACACCGACCGCCCGCGCATCTGCGTCAGCTTTTCAGAGGATCTGGTGAAATCGGGCGTGGATTATTCGACCTTCGTGCAACTGCCCGATGCCGGCATGTCGGTCGCCTCGGACGGCTATCGCCAGCTTTGTGTCGAAGGGGTGCAGCCCGGTGGGCGCTATACCGTGACCTTCCGCGAGGGCCTGCCCGCCGCCGATGGCCAGACCATGGCCAAATCGGTGCCGATCACCGCCTTCATCAAGGATCGCAGCGCCGGCGTGCGTTTTACCGGGCGCGGTTATGTCCTGCCCCGCACCGGCAATGCGGCCATTCCGGTCGTGACGGTCAACACCGACACGCTGGATCTCGAGGTCTGGCGCGTCACCGACCGCAACCTGATCCGCATCATGCAGAACGGCTATTTCGACTATCCGATGTTCGACTACCAGGAATATGATTTCGAAGGGTCCATGGGCACAAAGATCTGGTCGGGCACGGCCAAGGTCGGGGTGGACATCAACAAGGATGTGACGACCCGCCTGCCCCTGGACGCGGCGATCCAGGATCAGCCTGCTGGCATCTATGCCCTGCGCGCCGCCGTTCCGGGCAAGGATATCTATACCGTGGCGCCAAGCTGGCAATGGTTCGTTGTGTCCGACCTTGGCCTGACCACGATCAGCGGCACGGACGGCTTGCATGTCTTTGTCCGCGCCCTTGGCACAGCCGACGCCAAGGCCGGGGTCAATGTGGACCTTCTGTCCATCGCCAACGAGGTTCTGGCCAGCGCCACCACCGATGCCGATGGCTATGTCCGCTTTGACGCCGGGCTGATCCGGGGCACGGGCGGGGCCGCACCTGCGATGATCGTGGCCCATGACGGCGATGCCGACACCGCCTTCCTGTCGCTGACCGACCCCGAGTTCGATCTGTCCGACCGTGGGGTCGAGGGCAAAGAGGCAGCCCCGCCCGTCGATGTCTTTCTGACCACCGACCGCGGGGCCTACCGGGCGGGCGAGACGGTTCATGTCACCGCCCTTGCGCGTGACAGCGCAACGGCGGGCCTGACCGGCCTGCCCCTGACCGGCATCCTGATGCGGCCCGATGGCGTGGAATATGTCCGCGCCTTGGCCGATGACGTGGGCGCTGGTGGCCATGTCTTTGACTTCCCGATTGCAGGCAGCGCGCCACGCGGCACCTGGCGGATGGAGGTTTACAGCGATCTTGACGCCCCCGCCCTGACCTCCAAAACCTTCCTGGTCGAGGATTTCCTGCCCGAACGCATCGATTTCAAACTGGCCTTGGCCGATGATCCGATCCGTCTGGGCGATGTGCCGCAACTGTCGGTCGATGCCAAATACCTGTTTGGCGCGCCGGGCGCGGACCTGGCGATCGAGGGCGAGGTGCTTTTGCGCGCCGCCCAGGGGCTGGACGCCTGGCCCGGCTATATCTTCGGTCGCTATGACGAACCCTTCAGCGCCGCCGTCGCCAGCTTCAGCGATTTCCGCACCGATGCGGCGGGCCAAGCCCTGGTCGATGTCGCCTTGCCCGATGTGACCGACCCCAAGCGCCCCTTGGAAGGTCTGTTCGTCGCCCGTGTCGCCGAAGGGTCGGGCCGCCCGGTCGAACGCCGGATCACGCGCCTTCTGACCCCGTCCTCGCCCATGATCGGCGTCAAGCCGATGTTTCAGGATGTGGTGGCCGAAAACGGTCAGGCCGGGTTCAACCTGATCGGCATTGGCCCCGATACCAAACCCACCGCGATGCAGGTCCATTGGGAACTGGCCCGGCTGGAAACCCACTACCAATGGTATCAGGAAAACGGCTCGTGGAACTGGCAGGCCGTCAATTCCCGCGACAAAGTGGGTTCCGGCGATCTGGACCTTGGGGCAGAGCCTGCCGCGATCAGCGCCCCCGTCACCTGGGGCGAATATGAGCTGACCGTGACCCGCAGCGATGGGGAAGAGGCTGCGACCTCGACCACCTTCTATGCCGGCTGGTATGCGCCCGCCGATACCTCGGCCACGCCCGACACGCTGCAACTGTCGCTGGATCGTCCCGACTACAAGGTCGGCGATCAGGCCGTGCTGCGCATCGTGCCCAAGGCCGCCGGAACCGCTTTGGTTTCGGTCATGTCGAACCGCCTGATCAGCCGCAAATTTGTGGCCGTGACAAAGGGCGAGAACCTGATCCCGCTTGAGGTGACAGATGATTGGGGCACCGGGGCCTATGTCGTGGTCGCCGTGCTGCGTCCCATGGATGTGGCCGCAGGCCGCAACCCGGCGCGGGCCCTGGGTCTGGCCCATGCCAGGATCGACCCCGGCACGCGGGCCCTGCAAGCCAGCATTGAAATGGCCGCCGAGGTCGCTCCGCGCGGCCCCCTGGATGTCGCGGTCAAGGTCGCTGGCGTGCAACCCGGCGATACGGCCTATGTCACCATTGCCGCCGTCGATCAGGGCATCCTGAACCTGACCGGCTTTGCCCCGCCCGATCCGCAGGACCATTACTTTGGCCAGCGCAAACTGGGCATGGCGCTGCGTGATATCTATGGCCGTCTGATCGACGGGCTGAACGGCGCGGAAGGCGAGGTTCGCTCGGGTGGCGACGCGGGCGCGCAGGCGCGGCTGCAAGCCCCACCCCCGACCGAGGAGCTGGTGTCCTATTTCGCCGGTCCCATCACGGTTGGCCCCGATGGCTATGCCCGCGCCAGCTTTGATCTGCCGTCCTTCAACGGCACGGTCAAGGTCATGGCCGTGGCCTGGTCCAAGCGCGGCGTGGGTCAGGCATCCGCCGATGTGCTGGTCCGCGATCCGGTCGTCGTGACGGCCAGCCTGCCGCGCTTCATGCAGCCCGGCGAT
>JAYSWK010000566.1:0-2966 GCA_043718085.1 Rhodobacterales bacterium | reverse complement strand
TGCCGAAAAACCCGTAAGAGGCGATCATGAACAGCGCCACTGCCGCATAGCCAACCAAAGCCGCCAGCTTGCCCGCATCAATACTGTCTTGCCCAAGTTCCGGGCCGATGGTGCGCTCTTCCAGAAAGGTCATGCCGGCGGGCAAGGCCCCGGCGCGCAGCAGCACCGCCAGATTGGTCGATTCCTCGACGGTGAAGCTGCCGGTGATAATCCCCGAACCGCCGGGAATATGCTGATTGATCCGCGGCGCCGAAATCACTTCGTTGTCCAGCACGATGGCAAACAGCTGGCCGATGTTTTCGGCCGTGTAATCGCCAAACTTCCGCGCCCCGGTCGGGTTGAAGCGGAACCCCACGGCGGGTTGCGAATTCTGGTCGAATTCCGGGCGCGCATCAACCAGCTCTTCGCCGGTGACAACCGGGGCATCCTCCAGAACGTAGAACACCCCTTCCTCGTCCAGCGACGGCAAAAGCATGTTGCCGGGACCGGCCAGTTCGGTGCCATCGGTGGTGCGCCGCACCACCGGATGGAAGGTCAGCTTCGCGGTGGTGCCGATCAGCGCCTTCAGCTCGGTGGCCGAGCCGATGCCTGGCACCTGAATCAAAATGCGGTTATCGCCCTCGCGCTGGATGGTCGGCTCGCGGGTGCCGACCTCATCGACCCGGCGGCGGATAATCTCCAGACTTTGCTGCAAGGTCCGGTCGTCGGTGGCCGCACGTTCGACCGCTGACAGGGTCAGGATCAGGGTATTTCCCTCGCCCCGCACCTCGATATCGTTCTGCCCGACCCCGGTCAGCGTCACCACCGGGCTTGACAAAGACTTTGCCAATTCCACCGCTTTGGCCATCGCCTCGGGCTTTTCAATCGTCACCCGCAACTCATCGCCCGGCGAAGGGGCCCGCCGCACGCCACCCAAAGTCGCGCGATCCTCGGCCAGAACCTTGCGCAGTTCCGGCCACAGCCCGTCCATCCGCGCCTTATAGACATCCGCCGTGTGCACTTCGGCCAGAAGATGCGCCCCGCCGCGCAGATCGAGCCCGAGGTTGACGATCTTGGACGGCAGCCAATCGGGCCACATCGCCCGCGCCGCCACCAGCTCCGGGGTTTCCACCCCGGACGTTTCAACCGCGGCTACCGCGTCATTGTGCTGTTCGGCGCGTGAATAAAAGGCATTGGGCAGCGCCACCAGGATGGCAGCCGCACAGAGCCCCCAGATGACGACGCGCTTCCACAAGGACATGTGCATAATCGGGTAAACTCAGTTCGAATTGGCCGCAGCCGGCTCGGTTTTGGACACCACCTGGCTGATGGTCGACTTCACCACCCGCACCTTGACGCCGTCGGCAATTTCAACCTCGACTTCGCCGTCGTCGCGGACTTTCGAGATTTTGCCGATAATGCCGCCCGCCGTGATCACCTGATCGCCGCGCCGCACCGCATCGACCATCGCCCGGTGATCCTTCAGCTTCTTTTGCTGGGGGCGGATCAGGAGGAAATACATGATCCCGAAAATCAGCACCAAAGGGATGAATTGCATGAACGCGGCACCACCTGCGGCGCCTCCGGCAGCCTGAGCGTAAGCGGGGGTGATGAACATCGAAAAACCTCATGATCGGGGTGAGCGGGACCATGCCCCCGCAGTCGCGCCGGAACCTATAGGCGCACGGGCTGGTTTGCAAGGTTGGGGAGGCGCTAAGAGCAATCGCCCCGTAGGGTGGGCATTCTGCCCACCATTCCCCCTGCCCACCACTCCCCACCGTAGGTCGGGGTTCACCCCGACACTCCCGCGCCAACGGCGGGGTGAAACCCCGCCCTACAGGTCCAGCGCCCCCTGCGCGCGGGTGTCCTCCTCGCGCGCCGCGTTCTTGAACGTATCACTCCGCCTCAGCGCCGGCAGCCGCGCCCTCTTCCCCTTTTGGGTTGGGACGAACAGAATGTTACCGCGGCGCAAATGCCTCGTCGGCCACTTGCACCAAGACCTACTGCTATCTATGCTTCGGTTTCGGAACGGAGCCACAAAATGTTGAACAGCCGCCTTCCTTCATTCATTCGTGACAACTACGAGTGCTACGAGTGGAAGCATGCGAGCGCCATTCTTTCCCAAGACTTTCCGTCAGAGTGGCAAGATCTACTGAACCTACTGACTGCACTTAGATTGCAGAAGTCCTGGATCACAACTGGCGGTGGAAACAAGTCAAAACTGTCCGGATATATAGATGGGTTTCTGACGGACCGGGGTTGGGTGGAAAAGCAATTCCAGACTGCGATTGAGGTTGATGGCGCGCGGCTGGACTCCCCCACGCATAAAATCGACTGCTTCAAAAACGGAATTGCTCTTGAAATCGAGTGGAACAACAAAGATCCCTTTTACGACCGCGATCTGAACAACTTCCGCCTGTTGTTTGATCTGCGTGCCGTAAGTGTCGGTATCATCATTACCCGCTCTGACGAGTTGCAAGACATCTTTAACCAACTCGGGCGAGGATCGTCATACGGCAACTCAACGACGCATATGTCGAAACTTCTGCCCCGTATCGAAGGCGGCGGCGGCGCGGGGTGCCCCCTGTTGGTATTCGGAATTACTAAAGCCCTGTTTGCGGAGGATGATGAATGATCTGTGCAGCAGACGACCTGCTGGCCAAAGCGGGGAAAACTAAATTTTGCACCGTTCTTGCCGATCCTCCCTGGCAGTTCCAGAACAGAACTGGAAAAATGGCACCAGAGCACAAACGCTTGTCACGTTACCCGACGATGACCCTGCGCGAGATTTGTGATCTGCCCGTGGAAGCGGTGGTCGCGGAAACGGCACATCTTTATCTCTGGGTGCCCAATGCGCTGCTCCCAGAAGGCCTTAAGGTCATGGAAAACTGGGGATTTAGTTACAAAAGCAACATTATTTGGTACAAAATACGCAAAGACGGCGGCCCTGATCGTCGCGGCGTTGGCTTCTATTTTCGTAACGTCAC
>JAYSWK010000565.1:0-2973 GCA_043718085.1 Rhodobacterales bacterium | reverse complement strand
ATCGCACTTTGTCCGGCATAGCGGGCCCAGACCACCTGAAACGGATGATATCCTTGCAAGATCAGATGCTTGGCCAAGGCGTCCATCAGGGTGAAAATCCCGATGGCAGCCAGGTTCAAAAGAATACCCTGAGCAGTGGAGGAGGCGCGGGTGAAGGTGCGTTTCATTATTGCCGGACCCTAGGCATTTCCGGCGAAAGTGGAAACCGGTTTCAACGCCCAAGTCCGGTGTTTTTTCAAAGGGGTTTGCGGTACGGCTGCACGAAAATCGCCGCCCCGATTTGGGACGGCGACTTGGCTTGCATGTCGGGGAGTGTAATCAGAACCCGGCTTTGATCTTTTCAAACTCGGCGAGCTGTTTTTCGCGCAGGCTGGTTTCATTCGGGGTCTGCGCCAGAACCGGCACTGTCACTGCGCCAAGGCCCGCAGCGCCGACGACGGCCGGATCCATTGCCGCCATTGCCGGGATGCTGGCATGGCCGTAACCAATTGCCTCGATCAGCGCCGGGGCGGCGTCGTTGCGCAGCCAGGAGTTGACGAAGTCATAGGCTTTGTCTTCGTTGCCGGGGGCATCCTTCATGTTGACCATGCCACAGAACCAGGTCGAGATGCCTTCCTTCGGGGCGCGCTGAAAGCCGACCGGGTAGTTGTCTTGCTTGAGGTAGTTCACCCCGTCGTTCCACGACCAGGCGATGAGCACTTCGCCCGAGGCCATGATCTGGCTCATTTCGGCCGGGTCGTTCCAGTAGGAACGGATATTCGGGTGGACAGTGCGCAGCCAGGCGGCGGCAGCGGCGAATTGTTCGTCGGTGATCACGGTCCAGTCGGTGACGCCGGTGGCAAGATAGGCCAGCGCCCAAACGTCATCCGACGAGTTCGGCAAAGACACGCGACCCGCATATTTCGGGTCGGCGAAGACCTGTAGCGAGGCCACATCTTCGACCGGGACTTCATCGGTGTTATAGGCAATCGCGGTGACGCCCCAGTCAGTGGGTATGTACCACACACCACCGTCATCCTGGAACACTTTCGAATTCAGGAATTTCGGATCAATATTGGCAAAGTCCGGGATTTTCGAGATGTCCCAGGGCTCAATCAGTCCGGCTTCGCGGTACTTTGACACCATCTGCGAGCACGGATGCGTCACATCGGCCTTGAAGCCCGAGGCGACTTTCTGAAAGGCTTCGTCGTCGGATCCGAAAAAGGTATAGGTCGGACCATCGCCGTTCTTTTCCTTATAGGCAGCCGTCAGGCCATCGACCTCGAAGCCGGCCCAGTCAAGGACCAGAAGTTCGGGATCTGCTGAGAGGGCAGATGTGGCGAGTGACATCGTCAAGAACGACGTTGCGAGCAGCAGGTTGCGTTTCATGGGTACTCCAGAGTGAGTGGGTGGAATTTTCTAAAGAGATTGGGCTGAGTCAGTCCTAAGTGTGGCTGTTTTTCAAGTATTACCTAAGGTCAGGCAGGCGCGGGATTATCCTGGCATCGTGACAAATGCGGCATATCGCGCCGTCGCCGCATTCACCGTCACACCTTTGTGAAAAAGCGCCGTACTGGTTTGGCGCTGTCTTGTGCACGTTCAACGCGATCAGAAGCCCGCCTTGATTTTTTCGAATTCGGCGAGCTGACGCTCATGTAGGGCCGGATCTTTGGGCGTCTCCGAAAAAATTGGTGTGCTGATCGGCCCAAGACCGGCATTCACCAGTATATCCGGGGCTATTGCCGCCATGCCCACGGTGTTGGTGTGACCAACACCCAGCGCATCGACCAGGGGCGCGGCCACATCGGGACTCAGCCAGGAATTTATGAAATCATAGACCTTATCTTCGCTGCCGGGGCCGTTCTTGGCGTTCACATAGCCACAAAACCAGGTTGCCGAACCCTCTTTTGCCTCGCGCTGGTACCCGACTGGGAAATCCTGCGCTCTCAACCCGGCCACGGCATCGTTCCATGACCAGGCAAGCAGCACTTCGCCCGACGCCATCAGTTGCTGCAGTTCGGCAGAATCATTCCAATAGGCACGCACATTGGGCTGGACCTTGCGCAGCCATGCGGCGGCGGTATCGAACTGATCGTCAGTGATATGATCCCAGCTGGTTACGCCCATCGCCAGATATGCAAGCGCCCAGACATCGTCTGAGGAGTTCGGCAGCGAAATTCGGCCCGCATACTTGGGGTCAGCAAAAACCTGAAGGCTGGACACATCTTCGACGGGCACTTCGTCGGTGTTGTAGGCAACCGCGGTCACGCCCCAATTGGTTGGAATAAACCAAACCCCCGTGTCGTCCGTGAACACGGTCGAGTTCAGGAACCTTGGGTCGATATCTTTGAAGTCGGGTATTTTGGAAACATCCCAAGGTTCGATAAAATCGGAATCACGGTATTTCTGGACCATCTGCGAACAGGGCTCGACCACATCGGCGCGAAACCCCGAGGATATCTTCTGGAGCGCCTCGTCATCAGAGCCGATGAGGGCATAGGTGGGTCTGTCACCATTCTTCGCTTGGTACTTGGCGTATGCCGCTTCAAGATCGTACCCGGCCCAATCGAGGACGACCAGGTCCGGATCATCCGCCCGGACAGCCGCAGCACTTAGAGCAGCAAGACTGAGCGCTGCAAAACCAGTAAGAAGTTTCATTGAACATCCCCCAATAATATGATCAAATCATAACATGCCTTTTGATTATGGCAAGTGCTACCTGCGATGGCCCGTGGGCGCAAAATGGGCGAGGCATACTGTCCCGTCACTGCGAAGCTGGCTTTCGTTCTTTGTCTCGCCGCGTTATCTGAAGGTGACTCTGCATCCAGTCGGCGACATTTTGCGTCCAAGGAGTGGTTTCTGCCGAATGATCTTCTTCAAGATGATTTTTCCGGCTCGGTGGGAAGACCTGCCATGCTGCTGGATCAAGGTCCAGATGGGCAAAGTTCAGGGCTGAGTTGAAGAGAGATTACAGGAGACGCTCCAAAAATGAAT